>DASQVN010000539.1:0-8400 GCA_035640755.1 Rhodopila sp. | reverse complement strand
CGGCGATTCGTGGGGCGACGGCGGGGGCGTGAGTCGGGGGCATCGGTCGTGCCGTGGCCGGTTGCGGCACCGGCATGGGGTGGATGGCCGGGTCGAGCCCGGCCATGACGGGAACTGCTCGGTCGTGGCGGGAGCTACTCGGTCAGGCGGGAATTGCTCGGCCGTGACGGGAACTACTCGGTCAGGGCGGGAACTGCTCGGTCGTGACGGGAACTGCTCGGCCATGGCGGGAACTACTCGGTCGTGACGGGAACTGCTTGGCCGTGGCGGAAGTTGTGCGGCCGTGACGGAAAGCTGGCGCGGGGCGACTACGTTGCTGCGACGGTGAGGCGGGTGGCGACGCGGGAGCGGCCGATTAGGGGGAGCAGGTCGGCGAGATCGGGGCCGGTGTCTTCGCCGGTCAGTGCCAACCTCAGCGGTTCGGCCAAGGCGTCAGGGCTTTGTCCGGTTGCCGCGGCGAGGGCCTCGATCCAGCGGTGCCAGACGCTGTTGTCCCACGGTTCGGCGGGCAGCAGTTCGGCGGCCTTGGCGAGCAGATCGTCGGCACCGTCGATCACCGGCGGGACGATGGTGCCGGCGACGACCTCCCACCAGCCGCGGGCTTCCTTCAGCAGATCAACCTTGCCGCGGATGGCGCGCCAGAATGCCTCGGTGGCGCCGCTAGGCAGCCGGCCGGCGACATCGGCGAATTCCATCCGGGACAGGACCTCGCGGTTGGCGGCGAGCATCCGCGATGGGTCGAGCTTCGCGTCCGCGAAATCTTCCGGCGCGAGCTGCCGCGCCAGTTCCTCGAGCGACGCTGGCGGGCGGTTGGTCAGGCAGGCGGCGAGCGCCGCGGGCTCGACCCCGTCGTGGCGCAGAGTGCGCACGGAGGTGGAGTCAAAGCGGCGGAAACCGGGCGTGCTGCCGGACGCATCGATGGGCGCCGGCAGATGGCCGAAACGGACACGGCCGGCGGAGCCGGTCAGGATCTCGAACAGCTCCATCTGGATTGCGGTGTTGCCGGCGCTGTCCTCGCCGCGGAGGATGTGGGTGATGCCGGCATCGAGATCGTCGATCACGCTGGCCAGCATCGGCGCGGGTGTTCCGTCGGCGGCGACCAGGACGGGATCGGACACGGCGGACAGATCGGCCTGGCGGCGGCCCTGGACCAGATCATTCCAGGCGAGCGTGCGGCCCGAGAGCTTCAGGCGCCAGTATGGGCGCTTGCCCTTCGCCTCGGCCGCCTGGCGCTGGGCAGGGGTCAGCGCCAGCATGGCGCGGTCGTAGATCAGCGGCTGCCTGCGGCGACGGCGGAGCTCCTGCTTGGCGCGCAGCTCTTCCTCGGATTCGAAGCAGGGATAGAGAATGCTGTCGCGCTGCAGCCGCTCGATCGCGCCGCGGCAGGCATCCAGCCGATCGGACTGGTGCAGCACGGCATTCGGTTTTATGCCGAACCATTCGAGGTCATGCACGATCTGTTCGGCCAGGGCCGGGCGGCAGCGGTTGCGGTCCAGGTCATCGAACCGCAGCAGTAGAGTACCGTCATGTCCAATGCGGAATAATTCGTTCGCGAGCGCAACGCGCAGCGCCGCGACGCCCAACGGCGCCGAGGGCGCCACGGCGAAACGGAGGCGGGTCATTCGTCGTCGGCTTCCAGGTCGGGGGCTTCCAGGTCGGGCTCGTCCCGCCTGGGATCGAGCGAGCGCCAGTCCCGCTCCTCCTCGGCGGCCAGGTTGTCGACGAAATCGCCGAGTTCCGTGGCGCTCTTCCAGCCGCTGTCGCCGGCATCGACGACCTCGGCATCCTCGCCGAAGGCGAACCAGGCTTCCAGCACATCCTTGGCGCTGGCGCCGGGGACGCGGCAGCGCTCAACCGAATCGCGCACATAGCGCCGGGCGAAGGCGTTGGCGTGCATCAGCGTCTCGAAGCCGCCGATTTCCTCGGTGATGTTGTCCTGCGCGCCGCCGGAGAGGTCCAGGATACGGACCCGCCAGCCGCCCTCGGGGGCGAACAGATCACTCATGGTCTGCACGTCCGCGCTTGCTCTGTGGTGTCATGCACCGAGAGTAGGATGATTTCAGAGCAAATCAACGGTACGCGATTGTTTCCTGGTGTTGATTGGCAGAGCGGCTTCACGCCTCCGCACGTTCCGCGCTTCGGCGATCCGCTCTGGCGCGCAGGGCGGACAGGATGGCGCGGGCGCGCGGGGTCTGCAGGAGTTCGGTCACGTCCGGCTGCAGCCGCCGGCGCCAGTTCGGGCGCTCGCGGTCGGTGCCGGGCAGGTTGACCGCGACGGTTTCGCCCGCCAGGTCATCGGCCTGCACCAGGGCGAGCAAGGCCGGGGTCGCCGACACGAAGGCGTGGATTGCCGCCGCGACGTCATCGGGCAGCGGGCCGGCGGGATCAACATCGCGGTTCAGCAGCGCCTCATCCTGCAGGAGGCCGAGCATCTCGGTCTTTTCGGCGAGGCGGGCGGCCTGGGCCTGGGGGAGGGTATCGTCGGCCAGCAGGCCAAGACGGTGCTTCTCGTCGATATCCGCGCCGCTCCACCAGCCGGCGAGGGTGGCGAGGTCGTGGGTGGAGACGCAGGCAGCGGCGAGGCGGCGCCATTCGGCCGCCGGGCGCAGATGGCCGTTCCGCCGTTCGAACCACAGCACGCTGTAGGAGAGGACGTTGTTGGCGGCGAGCGTCTCGGCCATGCCCTCGGGCACGGTGCCCAAATCCTCGCCCACCACCAGGCATTTCGCCTGCTGGCTACGCAGCGATGCGACCGCGAGGAGGTCATCCACCGGGTAGGAAACATAGGCGCCGTCGGCCGCGCTGGCGCCGGCGGGCACGACGAACAGGCGGCGGAGGCCCATCACATGGTCGATCCGCAGCGCGCCGGCGTGGCGCATGTTGGCGACCAGCAACTCATCGAAGGCGGCGTAGCCGTCCTGGCGCATTGCCACCGGGTCGGGCGGCGGCAGGAGCCAGATCTGGCCGCCGGCGGAGAACGGATCGGGCGGAGCACCCACCGAGACGCCGAACATCAGCGTGTCCTGCGCCGACCAGGCCTCGGCCCCGTCGGGCGCGGCGCCAACCGCGAGATCGCGGTAGAAGCCCAGCGACAGGCCAGCCTCTGCGGCGGCGGAGGCTGCCGCGGCCAGCTGACGTTCGGCGACACCTTGGGCGAAGGCATGGAAATTCACCGTCTCCCGGTGCTGTTCTGCGAACCGCGTGACGGCCGGGCTCGTCGGATGGCGCAACTCGGCTGGCCAGCCGGGCCACTCGGACGTGCCGAGGACATCGGCGATGGCGCTGAACGTCGCGAAGCGGCGCAGGGTTTCGGGCATGTCGGCGACCGGTTCGGCGATGCGCTCCAGCATTGCGCGCTTGCGGGCCCAGACCGCGGGATAGTCAACAGCGGGATAGTCCACGGCACACCTCCCTCGGTCGTCCCCTGGTGCGGAGGGAAGATCGCTGCCGCCGGGGAAGGCAGAGACATCGATGTAGATCGGGTCGAGGAAGCGCCGGTCGGACGGATGATACGGGCTCGCCCGCCCGCGGTCGTGCGCGAACAGGGCGTGCAGCGGGTTCAGGCCGATCATGGCGGCGCCGGCGCGTGCCGCCTCGGCCGAGAGGCGCGCGAGGCTCGTGAAGTCGCCGATGCCCTGGTCGCCGCGCGAGCGGAGGCTGTAGAGATGGGCGGCGATACCGAAGCGGCGCTCACTGGCCTGGAGCACGGGCGGCAGGTAACACCCCTCGGGCGCGATGATCAGGTGGCACACGCGCTCGGGGCGATCCTCATTCAGCAGGCGATGGCGGCCCGGAGGCTGCGGCGGCAGCGATACAGTGCCGTTTTCCGCGTGGAACCGCTCGATGCCGCCGTCCTCCCGCTGCAGGGTGACCCAGTTGGGGCTGGGGCGGCCCAGGCGGACGGTGACGGCCGCGGCGGTGAGGGCGGTGACGGTGCGGGCGGTGACGACGCGGGCGGTGACGACTGGGGGCAGGGGGGCGTTCCGGTCGCGGTCGAGCCGAACCAGACTTTCGGCGTAGTCGGTGCGGGAGGCGGCGGGGAGGCGCATCGCAGTGAGCAGCGCGCGCTTGGTATCGGCGCCGACGGTATGCAGGCCGCCGTCGATATCCCACCACGTCAGATCGATGCCGGCGCGCTGGGCGAGCGAATCCAGTTCGGCGTCGGTGACGCCGTGCCTGGGTCTGGGGACGGCAGCCGCGCGGACGGGCGGCGTCGGTTCGTCTGTCGCCGCGGCACTGAGCACTTCCTCGAACACCGCCACGGTGCGTGGCGGGATGCGGCCGGCGGCATGTGTTCCGGTCATGTGTTGCCAGCGGCGGCCGAGGCGGGACGGCGGCAGCGTGAAGGGAATGGACTCGGTTCCGCCGTGGAATACGAGGGCCGCGCGACGGTTGCCGCCGGCCAGGACCGCGACCAGGGTGCGGTTCCGGGGGTTTTCCCAATCCGGCCCGGTCATTGCCGTGCCGTCGGGGCAGTACCAGGCAACGTCCGGCAGGGTGTCACCGTCCGAAGCGCCGCCGGTGAGTACGGCGCCGGTGAACAGCGGCGCCAGGGTCCGGCGCACCGCGGTCAGGCCGGCGGTAAACTCGATCAGATCCTCATCCGCGGCGGCCCAGTCGATCCACGACGAGGCGTTGTCCTGCGCGTAGGCGTTGTTGTTGCCGCGCTGCGTACGGCCGAGCTCGTCGCCCATGGAGAGCATGGGGGTGCCGCGGGAGAGCAGGAGGGTCGCCAGCAAGGCGCGTGCGTCGCGGGCGCGGGCGGCAATGACGGCCGGATCGGCGGAGGGGCCTTCGGCGCCGTTGTTCCAGGAGAGATTGTCGTCGGTGCCGTCGCGGTTGCGCTCGCCGTTCGGCTGGTTGCGCTTGTTCCGATAGGCGAGGAGGTCGGCGAGGGTGAACCCGTCATGCGCGGTGACATAGTTGATGCTGCGGGTCAGCGGCCGGGTGCGGAAGATGTCGGCCGACCCGGCGATCCGGGTGGTGAAGGCGCCCAGGCTGCCGGCGTCGCCGCGCCAGAAGCGGCGGACATCGTCGCGGTAGCGGTCGTTCCACTCGCCCCAGCGGGCCGGGAAGGCCCCCAGTTGGTAGCCGCCGCGGCCGACATCCCAGGGCTCAGCGATCATCACCAGGTTCGACAGCACCGGGTCCTGCTCGACCGCCAGCAGGAAGGGCGCGTTCCGGTCGAACCCGTCGGTGCGGCGGCCCAGGGTGGCGGCGAGGTCGAGGCGGAAGCCGTCGAACCCGCCGTACAGTGCCCAGGCGCGCAGCGCGTCCATGGCCAGCCGGATGGGGCCGGGCTGGTCCATGGCCAGGATGTTGCCGCAGCCGGCGTCGTTGGCGTAGAGCGCGGGGTTTTCAGGGTCGAGGCGGTAGTAGGCAGCATTGCTGAGCCCGCGCAGGGACAGCGTGGGGCCGCGTTCATCGCTTTCCCCGGAATGGTTCAGCACGACGTCGAGGATGACGCTCAGTCCGGCCTCGTGCAGCGCGTTGACGGTGGCGCGGATCTCCGGCCAGCCGCCGGGGGCGAGCCTTGGGTCGGGGGCGAGGAAGCCGACCGGGTTGTAGCCCCAGTAGTTGGTCAGGTTGAGCGCCGGCAGGTGCCGTTCATCGACCCAGGCGGCGCTGGGCATGATCTCGACCGTGGTGACACCGAGGCGGGTCATGTGGCGGACCGCGGCGGGATGGGCCAGCGCGGCGTAGGTGCCGCGGATGTCCGGCGGGATGTCCGGGTGGGTCTTGGTGAAGCCGCCGACGTGCAGCTCATAGATCACCTGGCGGTTCCAGTCGAAGGCCGGCCGGTTTGGCATCGGTGCGGCGTCGGGCGTGCTGATGATCGCCTTGGGCATCAGCGGGGCGGTGTCGTCGGGCTTTGGCGCGTCGATGTCGAACAGCACCGGATCGAGGCGCAGCCGCCGGTCGACGGCCAGCGCCCAGGGGTCGAGCAGCAGCTTGGCCGGGTTGAAGCGGTGCCCGGCAGCGGGATCCCACGGGCCATAGGCGCGCAGACCATAGCGTGTGCCGGCGGGGATGCCGGCGAAGCGGCCGTGGAACACCGGTCCGACCCGCTGGGGCAGGCGCAGCCGCGCGGTTTCGTGGTCCTGCTCGTCGAACAGGCAGAGCGCCACCGCCTCGGCATCCGGGGCGAAAACCGCGGCCTCGATCCCGTCCGCGCGGACGTGCACGCCGAGTGGCGGCAGGGCAGCAGGATCCGGATTATTCAAGACCGCTCCGCCAGCAGCGACCGGTAGAGTGCGATGTAGCGGGAGGCCGGAGCCGCCCAGGAGACGTCGGCGGCCATTCCGTTCCGTTGCATGCGCTGCCAGGCAGGCTTGTCGTGCCAAAGGGAGTTCAGGCGGTGCAAGGCGTCCTCCAGCGCGTCAGGTGTCGCGGGCCAGAACTGCACGCCGGTGGCGACCCCGGCGTTCAGCGCGGCCTGGTTGGCGTCGATCACCGAATCGGCCAACCCACCGACACGGGATACCACGGGGATCGCGCCATAGTGCAGGGCATAAAGCTGCGTCAGGCCACAAGGTTCGAAACGCGACGGCACCAGGATCGCGTCGCTGCCGGCCTGGATGAGATGGGCAAGCGCCTCGTCATAGCCGAGGACACAGCCGATCCGGCCGGCGTGGCGCCGGAAGGCGGCGAGGAATGCGGCCTCCAGCGCCGGCTCGCCCGAGCCGAGGATGGCGAGCTGCATGCCGAGGTCGAGCAGCGTGCCGATACGGTCGAGCACCATGTCGAGACCCTTCTGGGAGGTCAGGCGGCTGATCGCGCCGACCAGCAGCCGGTCGGGATCGGGGGCCAGCCCCATGCGGGTGCGGAGCGCCGCCTTGTTTACCGCGCGCCGTGATGCATCATCGGGGCCGAAGCGCTGGGCGATCAGGGGGTCGGCCGCGGGGTTCCAGATGGTGGTGTCGATGCCGTTCAGGATGCCGGACAGGCGGTCCGCGCGGTGGCGAAGCAGCCCGTCCAGGCCCATGCCGTTGTCGGGGCCGGTGATCTCGCGGGCGTAGGTCGGGGATACGGTGGTCAGCCAGTCCGCGCTGGCCACGCCGCCTTTCAGGAGGTTGACGCCGCCGTAGTATTCCAGCCCGTCCATGGCGAAGGCGGCGGCAGGCAGGCCGAGGCGGGGGAAGAGGGCGGCGGGATAGAGGCCCTGGAAGGCGAGGTTGTGGATGGTCAGCACCGTGGCCGGACGGGGGCCCTGGTGGAAACGCAGATAGACGGCGGCCAGCGCCGCCTGCCAGTCGTGCAGGTGCACGATGTCGAACTGAAGGCCGGGAACGAGGCCGACCGCGACAGCCCCTGCCGCCGCGCCGAGGCCGGCGAAACGGATGCCGTTGTCAGGCCATTCGCGCCCGTCCGGTCCCAGGTAGGGATTGCCGTGCCGCCGGAACAGGTGCGGCGCGTCGAGGGCCAGCAGATTCAGGCCGGCTACCGTGGCGCGGCGCAGGTCGGCGGGGGCACCGAACAGGTCGGGGAAATGGTAGACGGATGCGGTGTCGCCGATGCGGCCCAGCACGGCGGGGTAGCCCGGCACCAGGGTCAGTACGTCCGCGCCCACCTGGGACAGGGCGAGGGGAAGCGCGCCGACGACATCGGCGAGTCCGCCGGTCTTCACCAGGGGGAAGACTTCCGAGGCGACAGCGAGGACGCGGATCAAGTCAATGTTCCAAGCGGTCGATCATCGGCTGGGTGATCAGGACGATGCCGCGTTCGGTGCGGCGGAACCGGCGGGCGTCATCCTCGCGGTCCTCTCCCACCACCAGTCCGGCCGGGATCCGCACGCCTTTCTCGACGATGACGTTCTGTAGCCTCGCGCCGCGGCCGATATCGGCGTTGGGCAGCACGACGGCATTCTCGACCCGCGAAAAGGAGTGCACGTGCACGCCGGTGAACAGCAGCGACCGCCGCAGGAACGACCCCGAAATGATGCAGCCGCCCGAGACGAGGGAGGAGATGGCCTCGCCGCGCCGCCCCTCTTCCTCATGCACGAACTTGGCGGGCGGGGTGATTTCGGCATAGGTCCAGATCGGCCAATCCTGATCATAGAGGTCGAGCGCGGGGACGATCGCGGTGAGGTCGATGTTGGCCTCCCAATAGGCGTCGAGGGTGCCGACGTCGCGCCAGTAGGCCTCCTTCTCGGCGCCCGACATGACGCAGGACTGGGTGAAGCGGTGTGCCACTGCCGTGCCGTGCTTCACCAGGTAGGGGATGATGTCCTTGCCGAAGTCGCGGTTGGAGGACGGGTCGGCGGCATCGCGGCGCAACTGCTCGATCAGGAAGTCGGTCCTGAAGACGTAGATGCCCATGCTGGCGAGCGCCATGTCCGGGTTGCCCGGGATCGACGGCGGGTCGGCGGGTTTCTCCAGGAAGTCGGTGATGCGGCCGGCA
>DASQVN010000538.1:0-3432 GCA_035640755.1 Rhodopila sp. | reverse complement strand
GCCCTTGAGGCGGAAATCGGCTGCGCCGACGTGCTGATGCTAGTGGCCTCGCTGCGCGGTGCCGTCCGCGGCCTCAGCGCCGAGATTATGGAAGATCATATCCGAAACCATGTGGTGAACCCGGACGTCGACCCCAATCCCGAGCGCGCAAAGGGCGCGGCGGAACTGATCGAGGTTGTCCGCACCTACCTGAAATGACGGAGTGACCATGCCAGACACCGCGATCCCGGCACCGTTGCCCGAGCACTCGCATGTTTTCCTGGGCGAAGGTCATGAACAGGCCGAGCGCAGAACCTGGAGCGTGATTGTGCTCTGCGGCTGCATGATGCTGGCCGAAATTGTGGGCGGCATCCTGTTCGGCTCCATCGCTCTGGTTGCCGATGGCCTGCATATGAGCACCCATGCCGGTGCCCTTCTGCTGGCGGCGCTCGCCTACCGCTTCGCCCGTAAGCGCGCGCATGATCCGCGCTTCACCTTCGGCACCGGCAAGCTCGGTGATCTGGCAGGCTTTACCAGCGCCATTGTCCTGGCAATGATCGCGCTGCTGATCGGCTACGAGGCGATAGATCGATTCTTCTCACCCGTGCCAATCCACTTTGCCGAGGCGATCCCGATTGCCTGCCTCGGCCTTGCCGTCAACATCGCCAGTGCCTGGCTGCTGAGTCGCGGCGGCGATCACCATCACCATCACGGACATTCCCACGATCATGGGCATGCCCATGATCACGACGAACATGACCATGGGGAGACCCATCGCATTGCCACATCGGGCGGCATAGTCGTGCTTGAGGTTTTCGAGGATGGCGTGCCGCCGCGTTTCCGCCTGCACACGGAAGCAGGCCCGGCGCTTGCCGCTCATTCGACCACCATTGAAACCGTCCGGCCGGACGGGTCCCGTCAGCAATTCATCATGGCAGATCACGGGGCCTACCTTGAATCAGCCGAGGAGATTCCGGAGCCGCACGCCTTCACGGCGCATGTTCGGATCGACGGTGCCGAGCATTCCGTCGTCTTCGAAGAGCATGAGCATGCCCATGGGAGCGCGGACCGCGACAACAACATGCGGGCGGCCATCATCCATGTGATGGCGGATGCCGCCGTGTCGGTGCTGGTGATTGCCGGTCTGCTACTCGCCCGTGCCTTCGGCTGGCTCTGGATGGATCCGCTCGCGGGTATCGCTGGGGCCTGCGTCATCGCCAGTTGGTCCTACGGTCTGATCCGAGACACAGGTGCAATCCTGCTGGACATGAACCCTGACATTCGCTTGGCCGATAACGTTCGACGGGCGATTGAGGGCGATGGCGACAAGCTCGCCGATCTGCATCTCTGGCGGTTGGGGCCGGGTCATCTCGGGGCCATTGTGTCGGTCTGCACGCAACAGGCGCGCGGACAGGACTATTACCGGAGCAAGCTGGCGAGGTTCCGCTCGTTGTCACACCTCACCATCGAGGTTCATACCAGCTAAGCTCGGTGACCTGGCAGGCTTTACCAGCGCCATTGCCCTGGCAATGATCGCGCTGCTGATCGGCTACGAGGCGGGGTCGGGCGCCCCGCGCAGCCGGCCCACCGCGCGGTATTTTTAATCACGTGTTGCCGAAATTCCCCTCGGAGCCGAACGCACCATAAGACCACATTATGCGGCAGCGATGCCGCGCTTTCTCTGGTCTTTACCGTCTTTTTTGGGCGCCGGCGCTGTGTTGATGGGGCACGCACGATGGTGCTGTCGATTATCGCGTATTGATTGTCCGCATCCTCGGCGAGGCGGCGAAAGACCCGCTCCCAGACACCGGACGCGGCCCATCGGTCGGCAAGAAGAAGCCCCACCGGTGAGGGCGGGGGCCCGTTTTGCATGCCGTTGACGTCCGCCCCGAGAGGTTAGGGCTTGCCGGCGATGACGGCCGCTGACGTGCTAGCCGCCAGCAGATTATTGAAAGCTGACGCAGTGGCCAGGTCTGCAGACACTGCCCTGCCAACCCCACTGGGAGATGCCCCGGCCGCCAGGTTCGCACCCACTGCCGTGTTAACCGCTCCCGCAAAATTGAGAGCTCCCGTAGTCGCGACGTTTGCAGCCATGTTTGCAGAACCCCCGGTAATATTGTCGAGTTGATCGTCCGTCAATTTTACTGGAGCAGCATTCGCTATGCTGATGGATGTCAAAAGGGTCGCCGCGGCCACCAAACCAATAACGTTGCTACGCATCGCACTCTCTCCGTAATCAAGCGTCGCGTTTGAGTACCATCGAGTTTAGATCTCATTTTACTTGGTTCAACCGCGCATTAGTCGTAACTATAACTAGTAGATCGATTCTAAAGCTTGCCGCCCTCGGTCGATGGCAGCGATGATTTTGTCTGGATCGGCGGTCCAGACAAAGGGCTTAGCTTCGTTGTTGTTGGCTTGTCTCGTATGAGAGAGCGGGGCCAAATCGGGTCCTCTGCCGACCCCAAAAGGATGGCCGTGGCCGTCTTAGCCGCGATCCAGGGCGGCCTTCTCCTGTCAAAGACGGCTCGCAACACTCAGCCATTGGAATTGGCCTTGGACATGGCGCTCAGCCACGTTGAGCGCTACGCTGTCTAACTTTGAAGGATCACCGAGAGCTTGTCAGGAAATGCGGCACTGCTTCACAGTCCAAGAAGCCGCGCAGCGGCCCGAGCTCTCTCGCTCCGGCCTCGGCGGTATTTCCGTCACGCGTTATCTGAAATCGTGCGGCATCCGGCAGCGCCGTTAAGGGGAGAGGTCAAAGTCCCCCCGTTCCGGGTCGCCCCCCAAAAGGCTCCCGGTCGCTGATTGACCGCCACGCGTTCTCATAAGTCGGATTCCCGGCAACGCGTGGCGGTAAATCGGGGTGCGGGACTTCCCATAATGGCGCTTATGATGCTGCGTGCTCTTGTGCGCGACAGCCGGGCAATCTGACTGCCGGAGCGCTGCGTTTCCCTTTGGCTGTTTGCCGAGGCTTTCAACGCTCCGGCGAGGTTAGCGGGCGCTAACCGCTCTGTGCGGCAGCAGCCGTGACCTGCCCGTGCCCGGGAGGGTTGGGGCCTGGCTGGGTGTTGGCGATGGAGAGGCCAGGGAAGGCGTTGAAAACAGGGGAATTTAACCCTTTGTTCTGAACGGTGAACGCGGTGATAACCCCACCGCCGGTCTGTCCACCGGAGACCTGCTCCAGTTCTGCATCCGTCAGTTCACGTATCACGGTCCTTCTCCCTTTTCCGTGGAAGCCACAATGTGGTCCATTGAACCCATGCCGCGCAATGCCGCGCGGGCCACCATTGCTCCACCGATTCGGCGATCCCGGTGATTTCACTCGTGGCGATCTCCTCCTCAGTGTCAGGCTATACGGTCAGGATCTTCAGCATGTTTGTCGTCCCCGAGACCCCGATCCGGGGTGCCGGCCGGCGCGCCGTATACGCACGCCCTGGTGCCATTGTGCCGAAG
>DASQVN010000537.1:0-3260 GCA_035640755.1 Rhodopila sp. | reverse complement strand
GCCGTCGGCGACGATGAAATCGCTGGCGGCGGCGGCGCGGACGGCGGGCAGCAGGGAGGCTTCGGCCATGGCGCGGGATTCGGTTTGGGTTTCCGCCTGGTAGCCGAAGCTGCCGGCCATGCCGCAGCAGGATGACGTGATCAGCTTCACGGTCAGGCCGGGGATGCGGGCGAGCATCGCCAGGGTGTCGGGGAAGGCGCCGAAGGATTTCTGGTGGCAGTGGCCGTGGATGTGGGCAGCGCCGAACAGCGGCTTCAGGGGCAGGTCGGGGTTGGCCTTGGCGAGAAATTCGCTGAGCAGCAGGGCACGGCTGGCGAATTGGGCGGTCTGCTCGCCGGGCAGCAGGGAGCGGAATTCGTCGCGCATGGTCATGATGCAGGAGGGTTCGAGGCCGATGATCGGGTGATCAGCAGCCAGGGCGTTGATGGTGCGCCGGGCCTCCTGCCGAGCGCGGGTGATGTTGCCGGCGGTGAGCCAGGTGCGGCCGCAGCAGAGGGGGCGGCCGGTGTTGCCGGGCTTTCGGATTCGGTAGCCGGCGGCTGTTAGAATCCTGAGGGCGGCGTGGAGGTTTTCGGGCTCGAAGTAGCGGTTGAAGGTGTCGGCAAAGAGATAGACGTCGCCTTTGGGCTTGGGCGGGGCCGCTTCGTGATCCTTGAATGGATGGGCGCTGAAGGTTGGCAGGGGACGGGCGGCGGCGAAGCCGGTTGCGCGCTGCATCAGGCGGCGCAGAGGGGGCAGGTGGTTGCGCAGGTTCGCCAGCGCGGACAGGCGGGCGGCGATGGGGGCATAGCGGGGGAGTTCGGCGATCAGGCGGTCGCGCAGCTTGACTCCGTAACGTTCTGCGCGGGCGGCGGTGACCTCGATCTTCATCTTGGCCATGTCGACGCCGGTGGGGCATTCGGTGCGGCAGGCCTTGCAGGAGACGCACAGGGCCATGGTGTCGGCCATGGCGTCGGAGGTCAGTGCGTCAGGGCCAAGCTGGCCGGTCAAGGCCAGGCGGAGGGTGTTCGCTCGGCCTCGGGTGACGTCTTTTTCGTCGCGGGTGACGCGGTAACTGGGGCACATGACGCCGGCGTCGAAGCCGCGGCAGGTGCCGTTGTTGTTGCACATCTCGACGGCGCCCAACATGCCGCCCAGGGGGCCAGGGTGGTCGGACCAGTCGAGCTTCGGGGTGAAGTCCTGGATGGGCGCGTAGTCGGGGGCGTAACGGAACAGCGTGCGGTCGTCCATTTTCGGCGGATGGACGATGCGGTTGGGGTTCAGCAGGTTGATCGGGTCGAAGGCGTCCTTCACCGTGCTGAAGGCGCTTACGATACGCGGGCCGAACATCTGCTCGTGGAATTCGCTACGGACGATGCCGTCGCCGTGTTCGCCGCTGTGGGAGCCTTTGTATTCGCGGACCAGGGCGAAGGCTTCCTCGGAGACCTTGCGCATGGTGGCGACGTCGGTGGGGTCCTTCATGTTCAGGACCGGGCGGACGTGGAGGCAGCCGACGGAGGCGTGGGCGTACCAGGTGCCCTTGGTGCCGTGACGTGCAAAGACCTCGTTCAGGCGTTCGGTGTAGTCGGCGAGGTCTTCGAGGTCCACCGCGCAGTCCTCGATGAAGGAGACCGGTTTGCCGCCGCCCTTCATGGACATCATGATGTTGAGGCCGGCTTCGCGGACGGCGGCGATGTCGGCCTGGAAGGCGGGGTCGGTGGCGTGGACGATGCCGGGGTGGCCGAGGTCCCCCATCAGTTGTTCGAGTTCGATCAGCTTGGATCGGAGGGCGACGTCTTCGTGGCCGTGGAATTCCACGATCAGCAGGCTGTCGGGTTCGCCGATCAGCATGCGGTCGATGGTGGAGCGGTAGATGCTGATGTTGCGGCCTAGGTCGATCATGGTGCGGTCGACCAACTCGACCGCTTCGGGGTCGAGGGCGACGATGTGCCTTGATGCCTCCATGGCGGCGCGGAAGGTGGGGAACTGGCAGATGCCGAGGACTTTGTGCGGCTTGATGGGGTGGAGGGTGAGCTCGATCGCGGCGGAGAAGGCGAGCGTGCCCTCGGAGCCGACGAGCAGGCGGGCGAGGTTGTCGCGGCCTTGTTGGCGGGCGGCGGGCGTCAGGGCGTCGATATTGTAGCCGCCGACGCGGCGGAGTTGTTTCGGGAAGCGGGCGGCGATCTCATCCGCCTCGGCGGCGCCGAGGGCGCGCAGGCGCTGGATCAGGTCGGCGATGCGGGCGGGGATCGTTTCATCGAGGTTGTCGGGCGTAGGGCCGAAGCGGTGGCGGGAGCCGTCGGAGAGGATGGCGTCGATGGCGCGGACGTTGTCGGCCATCAGGCCGTAGCGGATGGACTTGGAGCCGCAGGAATTGTTGCCGGCCATGCCGCCGATGGTGCAGCGGGCGTGGGTGGAGGGGTCGACGGGAAAGAACAGCTTGTGGGGGCGGAGGGCGGCGTTGAGGTGGGCGAGGACGATGCCGGGCTCGACCCAGGCTGTTCGGGCGTCGGGATCGATGTGCAGGATGCGGCGGAGGTGTTTCGAGCAGTCAATGACCAGGGCGCGGTTGACGGTCTGGCCGCATTGGCTGGTGCCGCCGCCGCGGGGGAGGATGGGGACGCCTTCCTCTCGCGCGATGGAGAGGGCGGCGGTGACATCGTCGATCGTTTCGGGGATGATCACGCCGATGGGCTGGACCTGGTAGATCGAGGCGTCGGTGGCGTAGCGGCCACGGCTGGCGGGGTCGAAGAGGACCTCGCCCTGGACGTTGCGGGTGAGGCGGGTGGCGAGGGTGGAGGCGGCGAGGGTGGCGCTCATATGCGGGCCTGGATTGGGTTGCCGGCGATGGAGTGGGAGAAGTGGCAAATGGCGGGGGTGCTGGCAAGGTTGGGGCAGAGCAAAGCGTGTCCTGGCGCGACACCGGCGTTGCCATGGCGCCGCGCGAAGCGCGCGGAACATGGCTGCTGCGCGGGGGATGTGAGACGTGAGGGACGCTCTGCGATCTCTGTTACTCTGCGGCCTCTGTGTTAAAAAGCGGAGCTGGCAATGGTGAACGGCGGTGCCGTTAACGTTCTGTCAATGCTTCGGCAGCTATACCGGGGCATGCAGACTACTGACCCTGGACCTGAGATCACCGACCGGATCATTCGCTGCGGTCTCAAGGTTCACCGCGCGTTTGGGCCTGGGTTGCTGGAGAAGGTTTATCAATAGTGCCTCGGCTGGGAGCTGCGTGAAGCCGGGATTCCATTCGAATCGGAGGTGCCGCTGGCGGTTGTCTA
>DASQVN010000536.1:0-2848 GCA_035640755.1 Rhodopila sp. | reverse complement strand
GTTCAACCGCGCGCAGGCGGCAGGGATCGGCACGAGCTATGTGATCTCGACCGGGAACGAGGCGGACCTGACGCTCGCGGATTTCCTCGACTACATGGTTGAGGACGATCACACCCAGGCGGTGATGCTGTTCACCGAAGTGGTCCGCGACGGCCCCGCCTTCATCGCGGCGCTGGAGAAGACTCGACGGTCCCGCAAGCCGGTGATCGCGGTCAGGATCGGACGCTCGGATGCCGGGACGCGGGCGGCGGCGTCCCATACGGCATCGCTGTCCGGGTCGCGGACGGCGTATCGGGCGGTGTTCCGGCGCTACGGCGTGATCGAGGCCGAGGACCCCGATGAGGCGGTGGCGATCGCCGGCGTGCTGCTGACCTGTCCGCTGCCGAAGGGGCGGCGGGCGGGGATCATTACCGTCTCGGGCGGCGGCGGGGCGTGGATGGCGGACACGCTGTCGGCACACGGGCTGGAGGTGCCGGCGCTATCGGAGGGGTTGCAGGCGGCGCTGCGGCCGGTGATGCCGTCCTATGGTTCGGCCGGGAACCCGGTGGATGTAACGGCGCAGGGCGCGAATACCGGGCCGGCGATGATGGCCGCGATGGAGACGCTGGCCCGATCGGATGAGATCGACATGCTGGTGCTGGTAACCTCGCTGGCGAGCCAGACGCGCTCGTCGCTGGACGCTGAGAGGGTGCGGGCGGTGGCGGAGGCGTGCGGCAAGCCGATGACGATCTGGAGCTACACTGCCTCCTCCGCGTTCGGGCGCGCCCATGCGGCGGGATGCGGGCTGTTCGTGAGCGATGACCTGCGGGATGTCGGCGTCTCGCTGGGGCGGCTGGCGGAGTATGCCGAGCATCAGCAGCGCACGCTGCCGGAACCGTTCGAGCCTGTGTCGGGGCGGTTGTATCCCGGCCTGCCGCCGGTGTTGCCGGAGTACCTGGCGAAGCAGGTGCTGGCGGCGTGGCTGCCGGATGGGCAGGAGGCGCTGGTACAGACAGCCGAGGCCGCAGTGCGGGCGGCGGAACGGCTGGGCTTCCCGGTAGCGCTGAAAGTGCAGTCGCCGGACCTGCCGCACAAGACGGAGGTTGGCGGCGTGTGCTTGAATCTGGCCGACGCGGCCGCGGTTCGTGCGGCGTATGAGGCCATGCTGGCCGAGGTGGCGCGCCATCGCCCCGATGCGGCGATCGAGGGTGTGCTGGTGCAGAACATGGTGCCCGCGGGCTACGAGCTGGTGATCGGGATGGAGAATGACCCGACGTTCGGACCGATCATGATGCTGGGCTTCGGCGGCGTGACGGTGGAGCTGTTCGGCGACGTCGTGCACGCGCCGGCGCCGGTGGATGAGGCGGAGGCGCTGCGGCTGCTGCGGTCGCTACGGTCGGCGCGGCTGCTGGAGGGGTTCCGGGGGGCGCCGGTGGTCGATCCTGGGCCAGTGGCGCAGCTGGTCGCGGCACTGTCTCGGGCGGCACTGACGCTGCGGGAGCAGGTGGCGGGGTTTGAGCTCAATCCGGTGATCGTGCACGCGGCTGGGTCGGGCCTGACGGTGGCGGATGCGCTGGTGGTGATGAAACCGTAGCTGAAGCGGGAGGACATCACGCTCCGGGACGACCGGTACCCCGGCCGCTGGGCGCATGCCTGCTGCGTCGGATGGCGCTCACGGCGACTGGGTCGGGCACGGCTCTGTCGCACCGGGCGATTATCCGTCGAGGCTGTTGCCATCCCAAACTGGCCGCCAGCGCCAGGTGGTGAAGACCGGCTGGAACATGTGACCGTAGCCCCTGGAGGCATCGCGAACCAGGCTAAGCGTCGCTTTCAGGTCAAGCTGGAAGCGCGTGCGCAGGGGGCCCTCGGGAAGGTGCTCGATCAACTCGAAGCCCTTGCGCAGATGGTTGGTTGCCTCGTGATATGCCGACGCCGTGAAGGCGCGCTGGGCGGCCAGGAGCAGATATCGCACAGCCGGCCCGATCAGTCCGGCGAGCATGTAGTGCCGGGCCAGCAGCTCGGGAGCGGCCTGGTCGGGAAAGTGCTGGCGCATTGTCTCGGCGACCTGCGCATGCAGTTGCCGCCGGCGATCGCGCAGCTGCATGCTGTAGGCGACGTCCCTGATCAGGGAATGCCTGAAGGCATAGTCGGCCCGCGGCGTCGTGCCATGCGGTGAAACCAGGCCTGCCTCCACAAGGCGAACAAGCGCGCCCTCCAGCGCTGCCTCTGGGCCGCCGGCGACAGCCGTGAGCAGGTCGAACGAGAATTCGCGGCCGATTACGGCGGCAATCTGGGCCACGTCGCGCGCGTCTGGGAGCCGATCCAGGCGCGCGGCGAGAGAGGCGTAGAGTGCCGTCGGGATGGCCGGCTCCGGCAGCGTCGCACCCGGCGGTGCCGACCCGCTCATGACGTCATGCCAATCGGCCTCGACCGCGGCGCGTGTCAGCTCCTCGATGAACAGCGGGATGCCCTCGGCGCGGTCGATGATCTGGCGGGCTGTCCCGGCGGGCAACACCGCGGTCCCGGCGGTCCGCTCGGCCAGCATCCTGGCCTCGCGGCGGCGGAGCCCGCCGAGTCGCAGGACCGTGACATGCGGCAGCCCGGCCCAGGGCGGGCGGAATTCGGGCCGGAAGGAGATGACGAGCAGGACTGGCAGCGATCGAATGCGCGCGGCCGTCCGGCTCAGCAGCTCCAGGCTTGTCGGATCGATCCAGTGTGCGTCCTCGAACAGCAGGACGACGGGCTGCCGCGCTGCCAGGGCTGCGAGGTGCCCGGTCATGGCTTCCAGCAGACGCTCTCTCTGTCCCTGGACGCAGGGTGCGCTGCGATCGGTGCACCCCATCAATCCGGCGAGCGCGGCGGCCTGTTC
>DASQVN010000535.1:0-2204 GCA_035640755.1 Rhodopila sp. | reverse complement strand
GTGCGGTCGATCATGGCGGTGTCGAGATCGAGCGGCGCCGGCGTGCCCGCGGCCGCAGGCGCCGCGAACGGGGTGCGGCTCAGGGCGAGGCCGTCATGCAGGGCGGTCGCCAGCTTCACCGGGTCGCCGCTGCCGAGGACGTGCATGTAGTAGGTGGCGGGCTCCGATCGGAGGAGATGGTTGTGCAAAGCGGTGATCTCGAGGCCGCCCTCGGCCAACTTCTTCATGACCGGGTTGATCTCGGTGTCGGTCAGCACGAGGTCGCCCATCACCATGGCGGTGCCGCCATGCTCGCGGAAGGCGAGCCAACCACCGAGTGCCAGGGTTGGCTTGATATCAACGCCGTCGACGGTGACATGCAGATCGGTGCGCGGCAGCCCGACACGGTAGACGCCGCCCGGCATCTCCATGCCGGCCTTGCCGAGCGCCTTGCCGACGGCGGTCCAGTCATCCCCGGCTGCAAAGGCCGTGAGCGGGAGCAGGGCCAGGCCCGCGACTGTTGCGATCAGCTTTATTCTCATCAGAACTCCTCCGAGTGTAGTTTCTTCGTCCGCGCAGGCGGAGCGACGGCCGAGGCCAGATGGGACGTGTCAGCTCAGACCGCCCCCGATGACATGCGACGCGGCGCTCGCGACCGGGCAGGCGCACCTCGTCGGATGTTGTCATTGCACAAAGACCCAGGTGGGCTGGATGATCGGGAAGGCGACCAGTCCGACCGCGGCCGATGCGCCGATCAGAAGCGGATTGCTGACCTTGAAGCGGAACAGGACCGCGAGGCAGACAACCCCGATGAGCGCGGTCAGCCAGTCGCCAATTGCGATCTTCGTCAGCAGGATGCAGGCGCCCAGGATGGTGCCGATCGCGGCGGCGAACGCGCCTTTCACGAAGCCCTGGACGTTCGGATTGCCACGATGCCGCAGCAGGATCGGCGCCACGATGAGCACCATCAGGAAGGACGGCAGGAAGATGCCGATGGTCGCCGCCAAGGACCCCCAGAAGCCCGCGACGAGATAGCCCACGAAGGTGGCGGTGATCACCACCGGCCCGGGGCTCATCATGCCGATCGCAACGGCGACCAGGAACTCGCGCGGATTGAGCCAGTGCGTCTCCTGCACCAACCCCTTCTCGAGGAAGGGAACGATGACCAGGCCGCTGCCGAAGGTCAGGGCGCCCGTCTTGAGAAAGAAGGCCAGCAGCTTGCCGAGGATCGGGAGGGAGGCGGCCTGCGTGGTGCCGATCGCGATCGGGGCGTTGGGGGCCAGAGGCGCTGCGAGAGCGGCCAAGGGAGCCGCCGGTGAACGCCCGAAGAGCGAACCGTAGTACAGCACCCCGCACACGCCAGCGACGATGAACAGAATTGCCACCTCGGCCTGGACCGCCACCGTCACCACCAGTGAGGCGATAGCCGCCGCCCATTGGAACCGATCCTCCATGCCGAGCTTCCCCAGCCGCCAGCAGGAATGCAGGATGAGGGCGATGACGCACGGACTGACGCCATAGAAGATCGCGGTCATCCAGGACAGGCCGCCGAAATGCACATAGAGTGCCCCGAGCGCGGCCACGATCAGGAAGTTCGGCAGGATGAACGCCCATCCGCCCGCCCAGGCGCCCCAGAACCCGCCGCGCATGTAGGAGATGAAGATGCCGACCTGGATCGCCAGGGGACCAGGCATGGACTGGCTCACGGCGATGGCGTCGCGCATCTCGGCCCGACTGAGCCAGCCGCGGTCCTGCACCAGCTCCTTTTCCATCAGGCCGCAGAGAGCCACAGGGCCGCCAAACCCGAGGGTCCCAAGGCGCAGGAAATACCGGACGAGCTCGGGAATTGATCCGCGCGTGGGACGGCCAGTAGGGATGTCGGACGGAGGCGTGGAGATCGGGGCGGTGCTCATCGGAATCAACGCGCCCCCGCTGCCGGTGTCCAGTTGTGGATCTCGCCGCCCGCATCGCGGCACCAGGCATACAGCGCGTCATAGAGGACCATGCCCTGCGCCAGCATGGCGTGGTCATCGGGAATATTGACCGACATCCCCATCGAAATGGCGTGCAAGCCGGAGGCCTCGGGCGCCAGGTCATGACGGGCGGTATCCGCGCCCCGGACGATGACGGCCAGCCGGTCCAGTGCGGGGTCCTTCAGGTCGAAATGCCGGATGAAGCAGTCGAAGGAACACAGTTCGCCGTCATGGGCGAACGGTTCGGCGCCT
>DASQVN010000534.1:0-3909 GCA_035640755.1 Rhodopila sp. | reverse complement strand
TGCGGTCGTCGCAGGACAAGTAAACCCAGCTAACTCCGCATAGATAAGCGCCCAGTACATACAGTCAGCCGATATGTCCAATCTCGTACTATACTGCGAACGGTCCACACGCACATAAGCCGCCATCTCTCCAAGCCAAGCGGAGACCCGGCTGGCCTCTGCTGGGCATTTGCGCGGATGACGGGATTTTCCCGCCGAAGCGGCCGGATGGCCGCACCAGAACGCCTCAATGACACAGTCTGTCTCGCACAGGAGGCGTGCGCTTTTGCCAACTCTGAATGACATCCAATTTATGTCATGTCAACAACCAAAAAATGAGATTTTTGCGCAATTATGCTTCCGCGCGGCGCAACGGATATGTCCGCTTTCCGTGCGGCTGAACGGACATATTCGTGGATGTCTCGTCCCGCACTGTGGCAACGACCTTGTCCACGCCGGCAAAGTCGTGACCAGCGCAAGTTGAACGGGCCTGCACCGAACATCCTGCCACAACCGGAGTGGATCAGCGCGCTCCGCAGCACACCAGGCGCCGCTTCGGCCTCAGCAGTGCCGCGATAAGGCCCCGTATCTGTCCAACAACGAACTCGGCACCATCGTATGATGCCGCGGTGGACCTGCCGACGCCGCCTCAGTGCCCACCGCCGGGCAGCCTCGCCCGGCGCCGCCTCACGCCCCCAGCGTCACCGCAATCTCCGCCAGCGCCGGCACCTGGCTCGACGGCCCCATCGTCGCCAGCGTCGGATGCGCCCGGAAATGCCGCGCCGCCGACCGCCTGATGTCCGCCTCGGTCACGGCATTAATCTTCGCCAGAATCTCCTCGGTCGGGACCACCCGCCCAAACGTCTGGATCTGCCGAGCCAACTGCTCGCACCGGCTGCCGGTGCTCTCCTGCGACATCAACAGGCTCGCCTTCACCTGCGCCCGCGCTCGGCTCAGCTCCGGCTCCGAAACCGATTCCTGCACCTTGCCCAGCTCCGCCAGCATCACCGGCATCAGCTCCGCCGCCTCCGACTCCCCGGTGCCGGCATAGATGCCGAACAGCCCGCCGTCCTTGAACGGCGAGGTGAAGGAGTAGATCGAATACACCAGCCCGCGCTTCTCACGGATCTCCTGGAACAGCCGCGACGACATGCCCCCGCCCAGCAGCGTCGACAGCAGCAGCGTCGGATAGTAGTCCCGGTCCGTATACCCGACCGACGGAAACCCGAGCACGATGTGCACCTGGTCGAGGTCCCGGTCCTCCCGGAACTCCCCGCCGCCGTACTGCGCATTGGCAAACCGGGTCGGCGTGCTGGCCGGCAGATCGGCAAAGTGCTGCTGCACCAGGTCGACGATCTCCTCGTGCCGCAGCTTGCCCGCCGCGGCGACAACGATGTTGCCGTGCGCGTAGTGGCGGCCCATGTAGCCGGTCAGCACCGCGCGCGGCATGCTCCGGATCGTGTCAACCGAGCCCAGCACCGCGCGCCCCAGCGCCTGCTCCGGGTACGCGGTGGCCTGGAAATGGTCGAAGATGATATCATCCGGCGTGTCGTTCGCCTGCCCGATCTCCTGCAGGATGACGCTGCGCTCCCGCTCCAGCTCCTCCGGCTCGAACACCGAATGGGTCAGGATATCGCCGATGATATCCACCCCCAGCCGCGTGTCCTCCGTCAGCAGCTTGACGTAGTAGGCGGTCTGCTCCCGCGCCGTATAGGCGTTGATGTGCCCGCCCACCGCCTCGATCTCCTCGGCGATCGCGGCGGCACTGCGCCCTTCCGTGCCCTTGAAGGCCATGTGCTCCAGAAAATGCGAAACACCGTTCTCCTCCGCCGCCTCGTTGCGTGAGCCGGCGGCGACATAGGCGCCGATCGAGACCGTCTCGACACGCTCCATGCGCTCGGTCACCACGGTCAGCCCGGAGGGAAGGCGGGTCAGTTGAATCGCTTCATCCATGCAGGTCGGTTCTCTCGACTACCAGCGCCTGCATATGGGGTCGCGAGGGACAGTGCAACGCTTCTCCACGCCTCCCCCGCGCAACCCTTCCATGCAGTGCACCCTGAAAGTGCGCGCACTAGCCCGCCCGCCGGCCTCCCCGCCGCTCAGTACACCACCACCGAGCGGATCGACTCCCCGCGCCGCATCAGGTCGAAGCCCTCGTTGATCTTCTCGTACGGCAGCACATGGGTGATCAGGTCGTCGATGTTGATCTTGCCCTCCATGTACCAATCGACGATCCGCGGCACGTCGGTGCGTCCGCGCGCCCCGCCAAACGCCGTGCCCATCCACACCCGCCCAGTCACCAGTTGGAACGGTCGGGTGGAGATCTCCTGCCCCGCGCCGGCCACGCCGATGATGATCGACTTGCCCCAGCCGCGATGCGCGCATTCCAGCGCCTGGCGCATCACCTTCACGTTGCCGATGCATTCAAAGCTGTAGTCGGCCCCGCCCTTGGTCACATTGACCAGGTGCGGCACCAGGTCGCCCTGCACGTCGTTCGGGTTCACGAAATCCGTCATGCCGAACTTCTCGGCCATCGGCTTGCGCGCCGGATTCAGGTCGACACCGACGATCTGGTCCGCGCCGGCCAGCCGTAGCCCCTGGATCACATTGAGCCCGATGCCGCCCAGCCCGAACACCACCGCCCGCGCCCCGGGCTCGACCTTCGCCGTGTTGATCACCGCGCCGACGCCAGTGGTGACGCCGCAACCGATGTAGCACACCTTGTCGAACGGCGCGTCCGGCCGGATCTTCGCGAGCGCGATCTCGGGCAGCACCGTGTAGTTGGCGAAGGTCGAGGTGCCCATGTAGTGGTAGATCGTCTCGCCGCCCGAAGAGAACCGGCTGGTCCCGTCCGGCATCAGCCCTTGCCCCTGGGTCGCCCGGATCGCTACGCACAGGTTGGTCTTGCGCGACAGGCAGTACTCGCACTGCCGGCACTCCGGCGTATACAGCGGGATGACGTGGTCGCCCTTCTTCAGGCTGGTCACCTCGGGCCCGACATCGACGACGATCCCGGCCCCCTCATGTCCCAGGATCGATGGGAACAGCCCCTCCGGGTCCGCGCCCGACAGGGTGTATTCGTCGGTATGGCAGATGCCGGTCGCCTTGATCTCCACCAGCACCTCATTGCCGCGAGGACCATCCAGATCGACCGTTTCAAGGCTGAGCTTCTCACCGGCCTTGCGGGCCACCGCGGCTTTTACCTTCATCATCGCCTCCCTGCTTGCGGCCATCCGGGCACCTCCCGGTTCGGCGCGAAAATCCCCGACCTGAAACCATGTGCGGCACGTCCCCCCGCATGACCGGGGAGATGTCTGTCAGCCAGTCTTTGTCAATCCGTCCCGCCCCCCGCAATCCGCACACATTTGCGCATCACCGACGGCAACGCCGCCTCCTCCAGCCGATCCAGCGGATGCACGAACCCCCCCACCCCGATCAACAGCGCCTCGATCATCGGCACATGCGCCGCCAGAAGATCGATGATCAGCTCGAAATGCGTGAACCCGTGCCGCACCTGCCCCGCCCCACGCCACTCGGCCTGCATGGGTGCGTCCGCCAATGCCTCCCGCACCGTCCACGGCGCATCCCGCCATGCCGTACCCGGCAGTTCCGCCATCCCCCCCAGCAGCCCCTTGGCCGGCCGGGTCCGCAGCAGCACCATGCCGCGGTCATCCGTCAGCCAGAAATGCACCCCATACCGCACCGGCCGATCCTTTTTCGGCGACTTCCGCGGCAGGCTCGCCTGGATGCCCAGCCGCCGCGCCATGCATTGCGCCATCACCGGGCAGATCGCACATCCCGGTGCCGCCGGCGTGCACACCCCCGCACCCAGGTCGAACAGGGCCTGCGCGAAATCACTCGGCCGCCCGCGCGCCGCCGGATCAGCCCCCAGCCCCTCGGCTGCCGCGCGAATCGCCGGCTTGGCCGTGG
>DASQVN010000533.1:0-3835 GCA_035640755.1 Rhodopila sp. | reverse complement strand
ACGGGTTGCCGGCGTGGCCGTTCCTGCCGAGCCGCGCGGTCCGGTGCCGCGCGGTCCGGTATCGGATCCGTCCGGCGCGGATGCCCAAACGCGGTCCGACGGGTTGCAGGCCGCCACGGGCGCCGGAGTGCCGGGTGCCGGTTCGGCGGACCGGGCGGGGGCTGGGGGTGTCGACGGGAACGCGCCGCAGGCGGCATGGCTGCCGGCGGTTGCAGCTGCGTCCGCGCCTGGGCAGGGCGAACGGGGTATGCCCACGGCAGCGGCACCGGCGCCGATGGCCGGCGAGGCCGCGCACGGGGTCAGGGCCGCTGGCATTGAACAGTCAGCCGCGTTTGCTGCGGGCGATACGGCGGCGCCAATTCGGCCGGCCGAGGCTGCATCGTCGGCGCCCTGGGTTCAGGCGTTGGCGGCGGCCGCGAAGGATTCCGATGGTTCGGCGGATGACGGATCGGGCGCCGGGACAGGACTCCCGATGCTGCAAGCCTCTGCCGCCGCGGCGGGTGCCGTGGTGTCGAATGTGGTGACCGAAGCCGTGCAGACGGCGGCGCCGGCTCATGCGCCGGCTGCCGGCGCGCCGCCGCCGGTGGAGCAGGTCGCGGCCGCGGTGGTGAACATCACGAAGTCGCCCGACAGCAACCCGCAGGTCACGCTGCACCTGCAGCCGGGCGAACTCGGCGCTGTCGAGATCAGGATCGAGCGCACGGCGGCGGGCCTGACCCATATCGATGTCACGGCGGCGAAGCCGGAAACCCTGGCGACGCTGCAGAGCACCCAGGCGCAGTTGCACCAGAGCCTTGATCTGGCAGGCGTGCCCGCGGCCGGGCGAAGCATCACGTTCCACATGCCCGAGGCATCACCGGCGCAGACCGCGACGGCGGCCGGCCTGACCGATGCGGGCGGGTTCGGCGCCGGCCAGGCGGGCGCGCAATCCGACGGCGGCGGGCGCGGCGGCTTTCCTGGGCAGACGCGGCAGACCCGGGACCCCGGTCCGGTGGAGCAGGACGCCGCGGCCGCGGCGTTTCGCCCCCAGCGTATCGGCCTTGATATCACAGCTTGACATTGGAGACCCACACATGAGCGGCAGCATCAGCCCCACACCGTCCAGCAGCGGTTCGAATCCGTCTACCATATCGCAGGTCGGCACCAACGCGCTGGGCAGCCTGTCCAACAATTTCTCGAACTTCCTGACGATGCTGATGACGCAGCTGAAGAACCAGGACCCGACCTCGCCGCTGGACGCCAACCAGTTCACCAGCGAGCTGGTGCAGTTCTCCTCGGTCGAGCAGCAGATCAACACGAACAACAGCCTGGCGCAGTTGATCCAGTTGACGCAGGCGACGCAGGTCGAGCAGTCGGCGAGCATGCTGGGCAAGCCGGTGACCTACACCGGCTCGCAGATTGCGCTGCAGGACGGCCAGGCCAAGGTCAACTTCAATACGACCTACAGTGAGCCGGTGACCATCTCGATCTTCAATGCCTCCGGCGTGCAGGTGACGAGCTACAGCACGACCAGTTCGGCCGGCCAGAACAGCTGGACCTGGAATGGGCAGTCGTCCACCGGCCAGACCATGCCGGACGGCGCCTACAAGGTCACGGTCACGACGGCGAGCTCGACCGGGGCGACGACGGCGGTGCCGTTCACGATGGCCGGCACGGCGACGGGCGTGGTCAACAACTCCGGCACCGTGAACGTTTCACTCGGCGGCCTTTCGATACCGTTCAGCAGCGTCCAGTCGGTCGGGAACTGACTGGGTTGCATCTAAGCAGGCCTCTGGCGGCCGTTAACCATGCGTTAAGAAGTATCGCCTATACGCGGTCGTGCAGCCGCGGATGACAGCCCACCGCGGCCGCTCGGGTCATGGAGGGCGAGGGGTCCGCGGGTTATGGCGAAGCTGCCGGGAAATCCTCTGGATAGTCAGCTTTCGGGGGTCAAGAAGGCCTCGATCCTGATGCTGGCCATGGGCGAGGAGAACGCCAGCAAGTTCTTCAGCATGATGCACGACGAGGAGATCAAGCTGCTGTCGGCCAACATGGCGCAGCTTGGCATGGTGCAGGCGGACACGGTCGAGCAGCTCTGCGCCGAGTTCGTCGAGACGTTCGAGGCCTCCCCCGGCATCATGGGGAGCTTCGAGCACACCGAAAATCTGCTGTCGAAGGTAATGCCCAAGGACCGCGTGAACCAGATCATGGAAGAAATCCGCGGCCCGGCCGGCCGCACCATGTGGGACAAGCTGGGGAACGTCAACGAGGAGATCCTCGCCAATTACCTGAAGAACGAGTACCCGCAGACCGTGGCCGTGGTGCTGTCGATGCTGAAGCCCGACCATGCGGCGCGTGTGCTGACGCAGATGTCCGACTCATTTGCCGTCGAAGTCATCCTGCGCATGCTGAAGATGGAATCGGTGCAGAAGGAGGTGCTGGACCGGGTCGAGCGCATCCTGCGGGTGGAGTTCATGTCGAACCTGGCCCGCGCGTCGCGGCAGGACTCGCACCGTATGCTGGCGAACATCTTCAACAACTTCGACCGCCGCACCGAGGTGCGGTTCATGACCAGCCTGGAAGAGAAGAACCGCGAGTCGGCCGAGAAGATCAAGGCGCAGATGTTCACCTTCGTGGACCTGCTGCGCCTGACGCCGTCGGGCATCCAGGTGCTGCTGCGCAATATCGACAAGGAGCAATTGCCGATCGCGCTGAAGGGCGCGCAGCCGGAGATCCGCGCCCTGTTCCTGCAAAGCCTGTCCGAGCGCGCATCGCGCATGCTGACAGACGAGATCGCCAACCTGGGTCCGGTCAAGGTGCGCGATATCGAGGCGGCGCAAAGCGCAATCGCCAACGTTGCCAAGGAGCTGGCGGCGAGCGGCGAGATCGAGCTCAGTTCCGACAGCGATGACCGGGTGGTGGAATGATGCCGGCTGCAGATACCCTCGCCCTGCTTGGCTGGCGCCTGGAGAACTTCAACCAGGAGATCCGCGCCGAACCGGCTGCGCAGCAGGAAGACATTGCCGAGCCGGAAGCCGAAGTTGGCGAATCCGTCACGCGGGATGACTGGACGGACGGCTATATGCACGCTGCGCGCCACATCGGTTCGGCCGAACCCGCGTCGATGCCGAAGGCGGAGCTGTTGGAGGCGCTGCATGCGCTGGAAGAGCGGCTGGTGGAATCGGTCGAGGAGGCGTCCTTGCTGGTGGCACGCCTGATGCTCGAGGCCGTGGCCACGCATGGGCATGCGCACTGGGCCGGCGCCGCCGTGGAGCGCATCGAGCGCATGAGTGAACTGATCAGGCCGGCGCTGATGTCGGCCGTGCCGCGGATTTCCGTTCGCTCGTGCGACGGCGAGACGATCGCGCTGTCGGCCGAACCATGCGTGATGGCGGCGGAGGGAGCGGCGAAGCTGGCTGACCACATCACCCTGTCATGGCACCTGGGCAAGGCGGAAGCCGGCTGGACCGCGACGCTGCGCGAGAGGGCGGCGGCGCTTGCCCCCCTGATGCTTGATCGCCTCGCCGTACCCGACACGAAACATCAAACCATGGATGCAGCATGAGCCAGGAATCGTCAGAAATCCAGGAGCGCGGCTCGGTTACCGACCTGGAGGCCGTCTATGACATATCAGTAACGGTCAGTGCGGTTGTCGGCAAGGCCACCATGCAGGTATCGCAGCTGCTGAAGCTAGGACGCGGCGCGGTGGTGGAGCTGGACCGCCGGTTGGGCGAGGCGATCGACATCTATGTCAACAATCGGCTGATCGCGCGCGGCGAGGTCGTCATGGTGGATGATACCAGGCTTGGCGTCACCATGACGGAAATCGTCAAGTCCAACCAGTAACCGTGACGAT
>DASQVN010000532.1:0-2750 GCA_035640755.1 Rhodopila sp. | reverse complement strand
TAAGACACGCTGATGATGCCGACGAAGCCGGTGATGATCAGCTCGATCGGCCGGAATCCGCGCGACTGGACGCTCAGCAGCACCCAGGTGATCGCAAACGTGATCAGCAGGCCGGCCATCAGCGGCAGATGGAACAGCACGCTGATGCCAATCGCGGCGCCGATCGATTCCGCAAGATCGGTCGCCATCGCCGCGACCTCGCTCACCAGCCACATGCCGATCGCCACCGGCCGGGGAAAATGCCGTCGGCATAAGGCGGGCAGGCTCTGCCCCGTGACGATGCCCAGCCGCGCCGACAGCGCCTGGAACAGCATCGCGATCAGGTTCGCCAGCAGCACCACCCACAGCAGCATATAGCCATAGCCGGCGCCCGCCTGGATGTTGGTCGCAAAATTCCCCGGGTCCATGTAGGCGATCGAGGCGATCACCCCCGGCCCGATGAACGGCAGCATGCCCCTGATGCCCCGGCGCCCGCTCAGTGCCTGCTCCCCGGCGCGGGCCGTGCGGTCCGACAAGCTGGCGCGCAGTGCCGCCTCGCTCATGGGCCGCATTCTCACGACGGAGTCGGGCATGGTTGCACCCTGCAGGATGAAGCTTTGGCCATCTATTGCGTCTTATACCACATAATGTAGCCGAGGCTACACTCTTTGTGGCAGCACGTATGTCCGCCTGCCGCCGTGTCAATCCCAGCGCGGTCCACGCTTGCACCCGCGAACATCCTGGTCTAAACGCCCGCCGCACGCCGGCACCCCTGGAGGCCGGCGTTCGTCATTCAGGAGCAGACCATGGCCAACGTGACATCGATCGAGGCCGAGGCTCGCGCGCGCAGCGGTAAGGGGGCGGCGCGTGCGACCCGGCGGGCGGGCAAGGTGCCCGCGGTGATCTACGGCGGAAAGCAGGACCCCAACCTCATCGCGCTCGACCCGCGCATCGTCATCCGCGAGCTGCACCGGCCCGGCTGGCAGTCCCGCCTGTATGAGATCAACACCGGCGGCCAGCAGATCCGCGCGCTGATCCGCGGCGTGCAGTACCACCCGGTCTCCGACGCGCCCGAGCATGTCGACTTCCAGCGCCTCACGCCCGGCGAACGGATCAAGGTCTTCATCCCGGTGCATTTCGAGAATGACGGCATCAGCCCTGGCATCAAGCGCGGCGCGGTGCTGAACGTCGTGCGCCACGCGGTGGAGGTGTACTGCGACACCGACAACATCCCCGAGCAGTTCACCGCCGACCTCGGCCCGCTCGACTTCAACGACAATGTCCGCTGGCACGACCTGAAGGGCACCGAAGGCGTCAAGCCCGTCATCGACCGCGACTTCGTCGTCGCGACCGTGGTGCCGCCCACCAAGGTGGAAGTCGCGCCCGAAGTGGCTGCAGCCGTCGCCGCCCCGGCCAAGGCCGCGCCCAAGAAGGCCTGACCATGACGCAGCTCTGGGTCGGGTTGGGCAACCCGGGGCCCGGGCACGCAACCCAGCGCCACAACATCGGCTTCATGGCGCTGGACGTGATCGCGATCCGCCACGGGTTCTCCCCGTGGCGGAAGCGATTCAAGGGCGTGACGGCCGAGGGCTCCATCGCCGGCCAGAAGATCCTCGCGCTCAAGCCGCAGACCTATATGAACGCCTCGGGTGAGGCGGTGCAGGAAGCCGCCGCGTTCTACAAGCTGCCCACGGACGCCATCATCGCCTTCCACGATGAGCTCGACCTCGCCCCCGGCAAGGTGCGGGTGAAGCGGGGCGGCGGCGCCGCGGGCCACAACGGCCTCCGCTCGATGGACCGCATCCTCGGCACCCAGGACTACTGGCGTGTGCGTCTCGGTATCGGTCATCCCGGATCGAAGGAGCGTGTTCTGGGCCACGTGCTGGGGAATTTCACTGCCGCCGACCGGCCGTGGCTGATCGCACTGCTGGACGCCGTGGCCGATGAGGCCGCGTTGCTCGCCGATGGCCGGATGGAAGATTTCATGAGCAAGGTTGCCATGCATACACAGGACGTACGCTGATGGGCTTCAACTGCGGCATCGTCGGACTGCCCAATGTCGGCAAATCGACGCTGTTCAACGCGCTGACCGCCACCGCCGCCGCGCAGGCCGCCAACTACCCGTTCTGCACCATCGAGCCGAATGTCGGCCGCGTTGCCGTGCCCGACCGCCGCCTGGATGTGCTGGCCGAGATCGCCAAGTCGGCGAAAATCGTCCCCACCAGCCTGGAATTTGTCGATATCGCCGGCCTGGTGCGCGGCGCCTCCAAGGGCGAGGGCCTGGGCAACCAGTTCCTCGCCAACATCCGCGAGGTCGACGCCGTCATCCACGTGCTGCGCTGCTTCGAGGACAGCGACATCACCCACGTCGAAGGCAGCATCGATCCCCTGCGCGATATCGAGGTCGTCGAAACCGAGCTGATGCTCGCCGACCTGGATAGCCTGGAGCGGCGCCTGACGCAGGCCCAGAAGCGCGCCCGCGGCGGCGACAAGGAAGCCGCCGCCGCCGTCGCGCTGATGGAGCCGCTGGTTGCCGCCCTGCAGGACGGCCGGCCCGCCCGCACCGCCATCCCGCCGGGGGAGGAAGAAGCGGTACGCCGCCTGCAACTTCTCACGTCCAAGCCCGTGCTCTATGTCTGCAACGTCGAGGAAGCGGCCGCCGCCACCGGCAACGCCTATGCCGCCCGCGTGCGCGACTGGGCCGCCGCGCAAGGCTCGCCCACGATCGTCGTCTCCGCCGCGATCGAGGCCGAGGTGGCGCAGCTTCCCGC
>DASQVN010000531.1:0-3323 GCA_035640755.1 Rhodopila sp. | reverse complement strand
GGTTACCGTGGTGTGGGGCAGCAAGGCATCATGGGGCTGGACAGCGCGCTGGCTACGCTGGCTGTCCGGCTGCGGTTGCGGGCGGGTGAGCTGGGGTGAGCCCTCGGCCGAGCCCGCAATGGGCATGTGATTGGCTGTGTCGTGCATTGGGGGTAATTTAGCTATGGAGGGCGCCATGCACACAGCAGAGCGGCACGCTGGCAGGATGTTGACCGCGGACGAGTTCCTGACGATCGACCAGCGCGAATTCGGGGATGCGTGGCGTTATGAACTGGTCGATGGCGCCATCATCGCGCACGCTGCTCCGTCACCGGAACGCGGGGCGATCCTGGCGAGCCTCACCATCGCCGTCGGGAACCGGCTGCGCGGGCATCCGGACACCTGCCGGATCGAGACGGGAAGCGGGGCAGCGCCGAGGCGTCAGCAACGCAATACGGCGCGGATACCGGACGCGATGATCCGCTGCGGTGAGCAGCCGCGCGTCGTCTTCGAAGTCGTTTCACCTTCCGAGCTTCGGGCGTGGCGGGCCAGGAACCGGAAGCGCCGGGACGAGCAGGAGGTCGAAGGGGTCCAGGAAATCGTCGAGATATACGAGGGCGAAGCGTCGGCTCACATGTATCGCCGCGAGGCCGATGGGCGTTGGTCCGTCTACGCCGTCGATGGATTGGATGCCGTGCTTCGGCTGGAGAGTGTCAATCTCGATATTTCCCTGGCGGAAATCTACGAGACGGTGGAACTAGCCGGCGAGGAAGAGGGTGAGACGGATGCCGCCTGACACTGGCCGCGCCGTCAGCCCTTGACACTTCCCAGCGTCAGGCCGGCGGTCATGGCGTGGCGCAGCGCGTAATAGATCGCGACGGGCGGCAGCGAATACACGGCAGCGACCGCCATCATGTAGTTCCAGGGCGCCTCGTCGCTGTCGAAGAACTGGTCGATGGCGGCGGCGACCGTCATGCTGCGGGGGGAGGACAGCAGCAGGAACTGGTACAGATACTCGTTCCACGCCAGCAGCAGCGCGTAGGTGGCGACGGCGGCGAGCGCCGGGGCCATCAGCGGCAGGTAGATGCGGCCGTAGATCTGCCAGGGCGAGGCGCCGTCGACCCGCGCGGCCTCATCCAGTTCCTGCGGGATCAGCTTGCCGTACTGGTGGAGGATCAGGATGGCGAAGGGAGTGGCGAAGGCGACCTCGGCGGCGATGACGGACAGGAGGTTGTCGGTCAGGCCATAGAGGCGCATCAGGCGGGTGAAGGGAATGACCAGGAACGCGGCCGGCACGGCGTAGGTGATCAGGGAGGCGTTGCCGATCAGCCTGGCCCCCGGCAGGCGCATCCGGCCGATGGCGAAGCTGGCGAGAGAGCCGATCAGCAAGGTGAGTGTCATCGTGCCCAGGCCGACATACAGGCTGTTGCCGAACTGGTGCCAGAAATGCTCGAGGTACCAGTAGCCCTCGGTCCAGATGACGCGGAAGCTGTCGAAGTGCAATTCGTCCGGCCAGACCGTTCCGGTGAACTCGTCGCCATCCTCGCTGAGGGCGATCAGCAGGATGTTGTAGACCGGGACCAGGGTCCAGATCAGCAGGGCAGCGCCCAGCGCACCGGACGCGGCCCGGGCGGCGATGCGCCGGCGGCGGACGCGCGCGGCCAGCGTCATAGCTGCACCTCGGCGGCCTGCAGGCGGCGGATCAGCAGGATCGCGATGGGGATCAGCACGGGCAGCGCGGACAGCGCGGCGGCGATGCCCAGCGAGGGGTGGCCATGGTCGAAGGCCATGCGGAAGGCGAAGGTGGCCAGCACTTCGGTGCTGAGGGCGGGGGCGCCGGAGGAGACGAAGTGTGCCGTGGTGAAGTCGCCGACGGTCCACAGGGTGGAGAGCAGCGTGCAGACGAGATACAGGTTCGCGAGCAGCGGGAACGTCACCCAGGTGAAGCGCCGGAGGCCGGTGGCGCCGTCCACCGCGGCGGCGTCATAGATGTCGCGCGGGATGGCGAGCCGGCCGGCGAAGAAGACCAGGGTCCAGAACGGCAGCCATTTCCAGATATAGGCGAGGACGTTGACGCCCATCGCGAGCCAGTAGGAGTTGAACCAGACCGGCCCCTCGATGCCGGCCAGCGCGAGCGCGCTGTTCAGGAAGCCGCCGCGGCCGATGAACATCCAGTGCAGCGAGAGATAGGCCGGCAGGGCGGGCAGCGCCCAGGGCAGCATGAACAGGACGAGGAGTGCCCGGGTCCACCGGCTGCGTTTGACGAAGAAACCCGACAGCAGGAAGGCGAGGAACATCTTGAGGTTCACGCCGAGGCCGGCCAGCAGCAGCGTGTTCACGACGATCGTTGGGAAGCGCGGCTGAGCCAGCAGCTCGGCATAGGCGGCGGCGTCGCCGCCCAGCCAGAGGGCGAAGGCGACCGGATAGGCGACGAAGGCGAGAAACACCGCTATGTACGGGATCAGGAACGCCACCGCCCAGGCGCGCTCCGATCCATGCAGGCGGGGGCGCCAGGGCAGCCGCCGCCGCGGGCGTACCGTCGCGAACGGCGTGGCGGCGAGGGCGTGCTGCGTGCCGCCCATCACGCGCTAGCCCTTGACGCCCCCCATGGTCAGGCCGGCGGCCATGTAGCGGCGGAACCCGTAATACAGGATGATCGGCGGCAGGGCGTAGATGATGGCGGTTGCCATCATGTAGTTCCACGGCGACTCATCGCTGTTGAGGAACTGCGCGAGTGCCACCGCGACCGTCATGCTGTCGGGCGTGGAGAGCAGCAGGAAGTTGTAGAGGTATTCGTTCCAGGCCAGCAGCAGTGCATAGGTCCCGACGGCAACCAGGGCCGGCGCCATCAGCGGCAGGTAGATGCGAAAGTAGATCTGCAGCGGCGAGGCGCCATCGATGCGGGCCGACTCATCCAGCTCCATTGGGATGGACTTGCCGTATTGCGTGAAGATGAAGATCGCGTACGGCGTGGCGAAGGTGGTGAGTGCCGCGACAACCGAGCCGAGGTAGTTGGTCAGCCCGTAGATCTGCATGATCCGGTAGAACGGGATCGCCAGGAACGAGGCCGGGATGACGTAGGTCATCAGCGCCGCGTTGGTCAGCAGCCAACCGTTGCGCAGGCGCAGGCGCCCGACGGTGAAGCTGGCGAGGGAGCCGATCAGCAGCGTCAGGAACATGGTCATCAGCCCGACATAGAAGCTGTTGCCGAACTGGTGCCAGAACCGCGCGAGGTACCAGAAGTCCTCCGTTACCACGACCCGGAAGCTCTCGAGCGTCGGGTTCTCGGGCCACAGCGCGCCGCTGAAGATGTCGTTGTGCTTGTTCAGCGCGATCAGCCACAT
>DASQVN010000530.1:0-3177 GCA_035640755.1 Rhodopila sp. | reverse complement strand
CATACCACCTTCGTCAAGGAAACGCAGGACTTCGCCGTCTCCTTGGTGACACCCGAGGGCGAAATCTTTGCCTATCCCTATGGCAGCGGGGCTACGCCGATCATGGGCGTGCCGATGCACGCCGGTACCCAGGCGTTCGACGACTGGCAACCAGGCGACGTGATGATGACCAACGACCCGTACAGCACGGGCGGCATGGTCATGCATCTGAACGACATCTACCTGTTCCGGCCGATCTTCGTGGAGGGCCGGCTGCTCTGCTTCGCCTGGTCATTCATTCACTGCACCGATGTCGGCGGCTACGCGCCCGGCAGCATCGACATGCGCAACAACGAAGTGTTCCAGGAGGGTCTGCGCCTCCGCCCGGTCCGGCTGGTCCGCGCCGGCGCGCTGAACCAGGAACTGTGGAACATCTTCGCCGACAATTGCCGCATCCCAACCCTGAACTGGGGCGACATCACCGCCTGCATGGCCGCGCTGGAGAAGGCCGAACAACGGCTGCAGCGCCTGGCCGAACGTTACGGCCGCAATGCCGTCGAACACGCCATCCACGGCACGCTGGACCGCACCGAACGGCTGACCCGCCAGGTCCTCACTCACATCCCCGCCGGCGAATGGAGCTTCGACGAATACTTCGAGGATGACTACGTCAGCGACCTGCCCGTCCGCATCACGGCGAAACTAACCAGCGGCGGCGATGGTACCGTCACGCTGGACTACACCGGCTCGGACCCGCAGGTGCGCGCCGCACTGAACCTGCCCTCCGGTTCGATGCGCCATCATCCGTTCCTGTGCATGGCACTGACCAATTTCGTCGTGACGCAGTCGGAAGCGATCCACATCAACGCAGGCATCCTGCGCTGCATCGACCTGGTGCTGCCCGAGGCGTCAGTGGTGAACGCGCGCTTCCCTGCCGCGTGCGGCATGCGCTTCACCACCGCGATGCGCGTGCACGACCTTGTGCTGGGCCTGCTCACCCAGGCGATCCCCGATCTCGCCCCGGTCGGCGGGGCCGGCGCCCTGGTGGTCACGTACATTTCCACCTCCGAGCTTGGCGCCGCCGGCCGGGTGGTCGTTGCCAACCCCGTCTCCGGCGGCTCGGGCGGCAGTGCGCACCAGGACGGCATTTCGGGCGCTGAACTCTCGGTCGCCTTCCTGCGCAACGTTCCGGTCGAGGTGCTGGAGTCCGAGGCCCCGGTGCTGGTGCACCGCTTCGGCCTGCAGCCCGATACCGAAGGCGCCGGCCAGCACCGGGGCGGTTTCGGCAGCACCTACGACCTGCAGATCCGCCATCCCAGCGCGGTGGTGGTAATGCGCGGCAAGGACCGCCACCGCTTCTGCGCCTGGGGTGCCGCCGGCGGATACGCCGCCACCACCAGCGGCAATGTCGGCGAGATTCCCGGCCAGCCGCCGCGCGACCTGGGCAAGCAGACCGTGCACCGCGCCGCCATGAACGAGGTGATCCGCATCTGGAGCGGCGGCGGCGGCGGCTGGGGCGACCCGCTGAAGCGCGACACGGAGGCCGTGGCGCAGGACGTCGCAGCCGGCCTTGTCTCCTCCGAGCGCGCCCGAAACATCTACGGCGTCGTGCTCGGCCCTGACGGCATCCGGCCGGCGGAAACCCAGGCCCTGCGAATCGAACTGGCAGCCACCCGCGGTGCCCGCCCAACCTTCGACTACGGCCCTGGCCGCACTGCATGGGAAGCTGCCTACGGCGCCGCCATGCGCGATGTCGCCGCCTGGCTGCCGCACCTGCCCGAGGGCGTGCGCCGCTACGCGCAGGCGGAGGTTTATCGGCTCCTGCAGGAAGCCGGCCCCGGCCCGCACGGCAGGGATGCCGCACAGCGCGCGATCCAGGCCGTCAGCGCAACCCTGCCGAGCGGAGACGGCGCGTGACCGTCGCCAGCCGAACAACCGCCGGGGCGGAAACATCGCTGACCGCGACCGTCGCCGGCGGCATCATCGGCAACATGATCGAATGGTACGACTGGACCATCTACGGCCTGCTCTCCAGCGTCTTCGCCGGCCAGTTCTTCCCATCAGGCAACGCAACGGCCTCGCTGCTGGCGACGCTGGCAACGTTCGCGCTGGGTTTCCTCATGCGGCCGATCGGCTCCATCGTCCTGTCGCCACTGGGGGACCGTTACGGCCGCCGTCGGATGCTCTCACTGACCATCCTGCTGATGGGCCTGGGCAGCCTGACCGTCGCCGTCACTCCGCCCTATGCCACGATCGGCCTTGCCGCCCCGCTGCTGCTGCTGTTCGCGCGCCTGCTGCAGGGCTTCTCGGCCGGCGGGGAGTTCCAGGGCGCCGCCGCCTTCCTGGTAGAGCACGCACCGGAAAACCGGCGCGGCGCGGTCGGCTCGTTGCACATCGGCAGCATCGGCCTTGCGGTGCTGATCGCGACCGGCGCCTCGGCGCTGGTCACGCACTACATTCCGCAGCCCGCATTGGGCGGCTGGGGCTGGCGCCTCCCGTTCGCCGCCGGCGCGCTGCTGTCGCTCTACGCGCTGTATATACGCCTCAGACTGCCGGAAACCCGGCCGTTCGTCTCGGCCGAGGAGCGGCAGGTGCTGGAGAGCCGGCCGATCCTGCGCGCGCTGCGGGATCACCCGCGCGAATCCTGGACCGTCTTCGTCATGCAGATGGGCACGGTGCAGTTCTACATCTGGACCGTGTTCCTGCCGACCTATGCGCACCTTGCGGGCGGGCTTCCGCTGGACAAGGGCTTCATCGGCGGCGTGGTGTCACTCGCCGTCTTCTGCGCTGCAACGCCCATCGCGGGGGCACTGTCAGACCGTGTCGGCCGGCGCCCCTTGCTGATCGCCTATGCCGCCGGCTTCGTCATCCTGGCATGGCCGATGCTGCGCCTGCTGCAGAACGGAGATTTCCTGACCTTCCTGGCGGTGGACGCCGCCGGGTGCCTTCTGCTGGCGTCGGTCGACGGCGTGCTGTCGGCGACTTTGTGCGAACTTTTCCCCACCCCGGTCCGCGCCTCCGGCATCGGCCTTCCCTACGCCATCTGCTCGGCCATCTTCGGCGGCACCGCGCCACTGATCGCCGCTTGGCTGCTCAGCCGGCAGGTGCCGGGTCTGATCGCCGGCTACATCATGATCATTTCGGCGACCCAGTTGATCACGTTCGTCCGCATGTGGGAGACGCAGGGCCGCCCGCTCG
>DASQVN010000529.1:0-2823 GCA_035640755.1 Rhodopila sp. | reverse complement strand
CATGCAGCCGCCCGCATCCCTGCTGAAGCGCGGGATCACGACTCTGCCGACCATGGGCGACGGCCGCCAGTCCGGGACCTCGGGCTCGCCGTCGATCCTGAACGTCTCGCCCGAGGCGGCGGTGGGCGGCGGCTTGGCGCTGCTGAAGACCGGCGACCGCATCCGCATCGACCTGAACCGGCGCACGGTTGATGTGCTGCTGCCCGAAGGGGAGCTGCAGGCCCGCAGGCAGGCCTGGGCGCCGCCCAAGCTGCTCAGCCAGACGCCGTGGGAGGAGATCTACCGTTCGATGGTGGGGCAGCTTGGCACCGGCGCGTGCCTGGAGCCTGCGACGCTGTTCCTGAACGTGATCGAAACGCGGGGCGAGGCGAGGAACAATCACTGATCCCCTGAACGGCAGCTGGCGGGGCGCCGGCTGCCGATTTGTTACAATTTAGCATTTCGGCTTACTTTTCGTATCGGGCGGTTCAGCCCGTCTTAACCATTGGCGTACAGTCTTCTCGGCATCGAAGCGACGTCTCGTTTCAGGATGCGTTTGATTGGCTATGGCGGAACAGCACGCTGTCATCGAGGGATTGACTGTCGTCGGCGATCTTTTTCGGCCAGACGGCCAAGGTCGGCCCGGCGGCGTCGATCGGATGACGTGCTGGCTCTGGAATGCGCTCAAGCGCCCCGTCTTCCGCGCCACGGGCCTGCCGGCCGAGACGTTGACGACCCGAAGCTCGCCTGCGCTGCATGAATTTGTCTGTTCAGTCCGGACAGCAGCCGATGCAGATGCCTACTGGGCGTCGATCTACGAGCGGGTTCCAGAGTCCGATCAGGTGGAGCGGCTCATCGTTGCGCCACTGCGGCGCCGGTTCTGTATCGGATATGAGATGCCCCCGTGGCTGACGCATCTGCTGCTTAGCCGGGGTATCCCGTTCATCGACCTGCGGCTGCATCCCGTACGCTTCATGGATGATCTGCTGTTCGCCGCCCGCGCATGCTGTCCCGAGGTTCAGCGCAGCCTCGGGGACCTCGCGGTGTACGAAAACGAAGTCCTGGTCACGGCGGGCCTTCGCGAGGCGATGTCCTGCCTCATCTCGGACGCCAAGATCCCGGACAACACTCTTCTTGTCGCCGGCCAGCGCAGGTTCGACTCGACCCAGATCGTGGCCGGCACGTTCTTCGACGCGGTTCCCTGCACGGCTGAAATCCATCGGATCTGCGCGCAGTATGCGGCGGTCGTCCTCAAGCCGCACCCGCTCGACATGCAGCATTCATTGCTGGCGGTCGCTGCTGCGGCGCCGACCCAGGTCATCGGCATCGTCAGCGACAATACTTACCAGCTGCTGGGGTTCCCGCAGATCCGAGGGATCCTGACGGTGAACTCCAGCCTGGCGACGGAGGCCGCGTACTTCGACAAGCAGGTCCATACCCTGGCGCCTTTGCCGGTCACGACCGCCTGGCGCGGCGCGCCATTCGTGCCGGATTCATACCTTTCGCTCGGCGATGTGGTTCTGACGCCAGATTTCTGGCGTGTGGCGCTCGCCCCCTATGTTGCGGTCACGCCCACCGACGGCATGCGCCTGCCACCGAAGCCGAATCGGCTGCGCATCGCGCTGGACAGCTTCTGGAACTATCATCAGATCGACACCGACCGCATCCCTCGCTCCGGCTACGGCACGATCCGCTGAGGCTGGCCGGGGCGGAGGCTGGCCTGGGCGGTGGTGCGGATTGGGCTGCGGGGAGTGCCCTATGGCCGTAGATCCGTGCGGGGCGCAGGATCACGTCGGCCATGGCGGAAACGCCTGAGGCGCACAGAACCGTTCACGGACAGAACGGCTCACGTCAGGAGCGCTTGAAACAAGTCAAAGCGGCTTCAGCGGCGGTGCCTCGCCTTCAGGCAGCGGCACCTGTGCCACGTTCAGAACCATTGATACAAGGCTGTAATATCCGACCGCGCCGACCAGGTCCATCACGCCACGCTCCCCGAAACGGTCCAGCACCGGCTCATAGATGCCGTCGGATACCTGGCCCGTGGATAACAGTTCGCTCACGAAATCATAGACCAGGCTCTCGTCGGCGCTCATGTCCGCAGGCCGCCGGCCCTCGGCCACGGCATCCAGGATTGCCGGGTTCAGGCCGGCGTCGATCCCCAGGCGGCGATGGGCGTAGAATTCATACTGCGCGCCCCATTTGCGGCCGGCCATGCAGATCGCCAGCTCATTCAACGGCGCGGGGATCGAGCTGCTGAACCGCACATAGGCGCCGACCCGCTGCACCAGGTCGCAAAGCTGCGGGCTGCGCAGCAGGGCGTTGAACGGCCCGCGCAGCCCGGCCCCGCGCGGGCCGGCCTGGATGGCGTCCGCCACCGCGCGCTGCTCATCCGTCATCGTTTCGAGGGTGAGCACGGGGAAACGGGTTTCGGGCATGAATGTCCTCCCAATGGCGTCGCGGCAGGTTGCCGTCGGGCGGCATGATAAGCCAGCTGCCGCGAAGGGCAACGCGCCCGGACCTCATTGTCAGATCGCGTGGTTCACGCGTTCCGACGATTCCACCGCAAGTGATCCTGTTCTACCCTGCCGCCGCCACCGCCTTGCCGTTGGAGAGACGATAGATCCGGCTGAGCTTCTCCACCCCGGTCAGCCGGTGCGTGATCAGGATCACGGTGCGGCCGGACGCGGTCTCGTTCAAAGTCTCCAGGAACGCGCGCTCGGTTTCCGCGTCCAGCCCGGCACATGGTTCATCGAGGATCAGGATTGGTGCCGGCGAGAGCAAGGCGCGCGCGAGCGCCAGCCGCCGGCCCTGGCCGCCGGAGAAGCGGGCGCCGCCCTCACCCAC
>DASQVN010000528.1:0-4724 GCA_035640755.1 Rhodopila sp. | reverse complement strand
ATCATAGTAGCCCCATTCACCCCCGAAGAAGACCAGCGGCACGGCCGCGCCGCCTTCGATGATCGTCGGCACACCGTTATTGTAGCTATAGCCGGGATAGACCGCGGACGGCGGATACTCCGGCGGGGGAGAGTACCCTGGCGGGGGATAGTACCCTGGCGAGTAGTCCGGCGCGTAGCCAGGGGCATACCCGTATTCGGGCGCAGACCCATAGACCGGAGCGGACGATGGCTGGTTCAGGTCGCAGCCGCACAGCGCCAGAAGCAGACCCGCAGCCCAGAACTTGCGATGCATGCGCACCCCGCTGATCCTGTCGCACCATAACAACATCTGCACGCGAGGCGTTGCGCGCAAGCCGGTACGATGGGGAATTAATATGGCGCACACAGCCGCCGCGACCTCGCCGTCAGCTCGCGTGATTCAGACTTTCGGCGGCCCCGCCTTCAGTCATCACGCTCTCATGGCGCCCTTGCATGGCTGCAACGCCCGCACCCGACCGCGAAGCGGGTTGCGGAACACGACATGTTGGTTCAAATCATGGCCCAAACCTTGCAGCTCAACCCTTCCACCAGGGAACAGATATGTCCGTCTCCAGACCACGCACCTTGTTCGACAAGATCTGGGACAGCCACGTCGTGGAACAGCTCCCGGACGGCACCTGCATCCTCTACATCGACCGCCACCTCGTGCATGAGGTAACCAGCCCGCAGGCATTCGAGGGGCTGCGCCTGGCCGGCCGCAAGCTGCGCCGGCCGGACTGCACCATCGCTGTCGCCGACCACAACATCCCCACCATCGGCTCACGCCGCCCGGCCGACATCAAGGAAGAGGACAGCCGCATCCAGGTCCAGACGCTGGAGAAGAACGTCAAGGAGTTCGGCGTCCCCTACATCCCGATCCTCGACAAGCGGCAAGGTATCGTTCACATCATCGGGCCGGAGCTCGGTTTGTCGCTGCCCGGCACGACGATCGTTTGCGGCGACTCCCATACCTCGACCCACGGCGCCCTGGGCGCGCTGGCCTTCGGCATCGGCACATCCGAGGTCGAGCACGTGATGGCCACACAGACCCTGCTGCAGCGGCCAGCCAAGAACATGAAGATCGAGGTCACCGGCACGCTGGGCTTCGGCTGCTCGGCCAAGGACATCGTGCTGGCGATCATCGGCAGGATCACGACCGCCGGCGGCACCGGGCACGTCATCGAGTATTGCGGCGACACCATCCGCGCGCTGGACATCGCCGGCCGGCTGACCATCAGCAACATGTCGATCGAAGCAGGCGCCCGCGCCGGCCTAATCGCCCCGGACCAGACCACGTTCGACTACATCAAGGGCCGGGAGTTCGCCCCGAAGGGCGAGGCATTCGAGCAGGCGGTGGCCTACTGGAAGACCCTGCCCACCGACAAAGGTGCCCATTTCGACAAGGTGGTGACGCTGACCACCGCCGAGATCGCACCCATGGTCACCTGGGGCACCACGCCGGGCGCCGTCGTTCCCGTCACCGGCGTCGTGCCCAACCCGGACGACGAACCCGACGAGGGCAAGCGCGCCCAGATGCAGCGCATGCTGGAGTACATGGCCCTGCAGCCCGGCCAGAAGCTGCAGGACGTGCCGGTGGACGTCGTCTTCATCGGCTCCTGCACCAATGGCCGGATCGAGGACATCCGCGCCGCCGCCGCCGTCGCCAAGGGCCGCAAGGTCGCCGAGGGCGTGCAGGCGCTGGTCGTCCCCGGATCCGGCCTGGTAAAACAGCAGGCCGAGGCCGAAGGGCTCGACCGCATCCTGCTGGAGGCCGGCTTCGAATGGCGCGAGCCCTGCTGCTCGATGTGCCTCGGCATGAACCCCGACAAGCTGACCCCGGGCCAGCGCTGCGCCAGCACCTCTAACCGCAACTTCGAAGGCCGCCAGGGCCCCAACGGCCGCACCCACCTGCTGTCCCCCGCGATGGCCGCGGCAGCGGCCGTCGCCGGCCGGCTCACGGATGTGAGGCAGTTGGTGTGAGTTAGAGGCTAGCGCGCCGTCCCTCAACAATCGCCTAACGGTAGGAACCGCTCATGGAACCGTTCACCACCCTGACCGCCGTCGCCGCGCCGATGCCGATGCAGAACATCGACACCGACAAGATCATCCCCGCCCGTTTCCTCAAGACCATCAAGCGCTCTGGCCTCGGCGTCCACCTGTTCGACCCGCTCCGCTACAACAAGGACGGCTCGGAAAAACCCGACTTCGTCCTCAACCAGGAGCCCTACCGCAAGGCGCAGATCATCGTCGCGCATGAGAACTTCGGCTGCGGCTCCTCACGCGAGCATGCGCCCTGGGCGCTGCTGGACTTCGGCATCCGCTGCATCATCGCGCCCGACTTCGCCGACATCTTCTTCAACAATAGCTTCAAGAACGGCATCCTGCCGGTCCGCCTGCCGCGCGCCGTCTGCGACCGGTTGATCGAGGACGCAAGGATGGGCGGCAATGCCCGCCTCACTGTCGACCTACAGCGCCAGGTCGTGGTTCGTCCGAACGGCGAGGAAATCCACTTCGACATCGACCCGTTCCGCAAGCACCTGCTGCTGAACGGCCTTGACGATATCGGCCAGACCCTCCAGCACGCCGGTTCCATCGACAGCTTCGAGGCGAAGCGCCGCGAAACCCAGTCGTGGATGCCTGCCACCACCGCCGCCTGAGGGAAGGGAACCCGCGCCGATGCCCGCCAACAAGAAACTGCTGATCCTGCCCGGTGACGGCATCGGTCCGGAAGTGATGCGAGAGGTCCGCCGCATCATCGACTGGATGGGCCGCCGCCGCATGGTCACCTTCGACGTCTCCGACGACCAGGTCGGCGGCGCCGCGATCGACACCTACGGCACGCCGATCACCGACGCGACCATGCAGAAGGCCAGGGACGCCGACGCCGTCCTGTTCGGCTCGGTCGGCGGCCCGAAATGGGACAAGCTCGGCTTTCAGATGCGCCCCGAACTCGCCATCCTGCGCCTGCGCAAGGAACTCGACCTGTTCGCCAACCTGCGCCCCGCCACCGTGCTGGACCCGCTGGTCGACGCCTCCACGCTCAAGCCCGACGTGGTGCGCGGCCTCGATCTGATGATCGTCCGCGAAAGCACCGGCGGCATCTATTTCGGGGAGCCGCGCGGCGTCGAGACCCTGCCCGACGGCAGCAAGCGCGGCTACGACACCGAAACCTACACGACGCATGAGATCGAGCGTGTCGCCCGCGTTGCCTTCGAGCTTGCCCGCAAGCGCCGGAACCGCATATGCAGCGTCGAGAAGGCGAACGTCATGCAGTCCGGCCTGTTCTGGCGCCAGACCGTCACCGCGCTGCATGAGCGGGAGTTCCCGGATGTTGAGCTCTCGCACATGTACGCCGACAACTGCGCCATGCAGCTCGTGCGCAACCCGCGGCAGTTCGACGTGATCGTCACCACCAACCTGTTCGGCGACCTGCTGTCCGACCTGGCCTCGATGCTGACCGGCTCACTGGGCATGCTGCCCTCGGCGACACTCGGCGCGGTGCAGCCCGATGGCCGCCGGCACGCGCTGTATGAGCCGATCCATGGCAGCGCCCCCGACATCACCGGCAAGGGCATCGCCAACCCCCTGGCGCAGACGCTCAGCTTCGCCATGCTGCTGCGCCACTCCTTCAATATGGAGGAGGACGCAAAGCTGATCGAGACCGCCTGCGTCAACGTACTGAAGAACGGCCTGCGCACCGCCGACATCATGGCCCCCGGCGCCGCAAGGGTCGGCACCGCGGTGATGGGCGAGTCGATCCTGCGTGAATTGGACAAACTTGCCGCATAGGGGTTGATACCGGCGGCGGGTTCCGCTACATCCCCCGCCCTGGCGAGCGCCCGTAGCTCAATTGGATAGAGCACCAGACTACGGATCTGGGGGTTAGGAGTTCGAATCTTCTCGGGCGCGCCAGTAAACTCTTTTAAGTCCATTGTTTTCCAAATCGGAGTAAGAACCAAAGAGTTTTTGAAACGGCAACAGAAATGGGTCTGGGTTTCAGTTACGTTTTCGGTATAAGATGAGCGCCAGACCGGCACTGATCGCCAGAAAAAGTCAGTCGTCTGACGCGCTCGATGCCGTTTTGGAAACTTTGATGCGCTCGTGCTCGCGCATACGTGTGAAGATCGGCGTCCGGCCCTCGACCCGCGCCCGCTCCATGATCTGCACCGCAGACAGCGCCACGCTGGCCCGCTTGCCAAGGTAGTAATCGATCATCTTTTGGCAGGTCGCGATCGAGTGCCCGCTCATCGGCGCGATCTGCGCCGCCGTTGCCCCCTGCTCGGCCATGCGCACGATCCCGGTCCGCCGCAGGGCGTGCCGTTGGGCTTTCACGGCTTCATCCGCCGGCCCAAAATCCTTGTCGACGTTCGCCACCGCCGCATCCCACGCCGTGATAGCGTTGCGCTTGCTCCAAGGATGGTTGTGCGGTGACACCACGATTTTGTTGCACACCTTCTCTTCACCTGTCCCGCGCTGCTTGTAGGTGATCCGCGTCTGCATCCGCTCCAGCAGCAACGGCTCCAGCGGGCAGCCGCGCTCGACCGGGATCTCCAGCGGCTCTGCTGTCTTGCTCTGCCGCCAGACAATCCACAGGCGGCCGTCCGGGTCTTGGCGGATATCGTTCACCGTCATCGCCAGTACGTCTGACAGACGCTGCATGCTATAGAGCAGCATGTAAAAGAGGAACCGGACCGGCTGCGGAAA
>DASQVN010000527.1:0-7792 GCA_035640755.1 Rhodopila sp. | reverse complement strand
TACTGACGATGCCCATCAGCATCAGCAACCCGATAAAGGACGACAGGTCGAGCGCCTGGTGGGTGACGAGCAAGCCCGCCAGTGCACCGCCTACTGACAAGGGCAAGGCGGTCAGGATGGTGATCGGCTGCAGGACGTGGCGAAACAGCAGCACCAGGACTCCGATCAGCATCAGGATGCCGGCAAGGCTCGCCATGCCGAACTGGCTGAACATGTCAGCCATGTACTCATTCGCGCCATACGGCTCCTCGCGGACCCCGGCGGCGGCGAGGGTGCGAAACACCGGCAGGGCGTGGATCCTCCGCATCGCGGTGCCGAGGGTCACATCCGGACGCAAATCGGCTTCCACCGCGACCATCGGGCGCCGGTCAAAGCGCTGGATCCGTGCCTCACCGTCGCCGAAACCGATTCGCGCAATCAGGTCGAGCGGTACGCTTCCGTGCGCGCCCGGTACCTGCAGAGCCTCGATTACCTGCAGAGCCTCGATGGTTGCCAGCTTGTCGCCCGGGTGGCGCCGGAGGGCCACTCGGATCGGCACCTGACGGGCATCGACATCGAGCGTCGTGAGGCTGGCGTCGGTATTTCCAATCGTGGCAATGCGCGCCGTCTCGGCGATATCCTGCGCCGAAACTCCAAGCGAGGCGGCCAGTACCGGCCTCGGTCGGACCAGGATTTCCGGTTCGGGCAGGGGCTCGGTGGTCTCCACGTTGGCCAGGCCGCGCAGCCGCCCCATTTCCTCGGCCAGCGTGTGCGCCGCATCGCCAACCGCGCCGGCCTCGGCACCCGTCAGCACGACGGAGACGTCACGGTCCCCCCCGCCATCGGTGAAGCGCCATCTGATGTCCGGGACGGTCTGCAGCACCGGCGTGATCAGGGCCTCGAATTCCGTTGCGCTGTGATTGCGCTGCCTGGCGGGCTTCAGTTCGATGGTCAGCTTCGCATGTCCGACCTCGCCGCCGCTGAACGGGCCACCTTCGCCGATGGCGACGAAGACCGTGGCCACCTCCGGACACCGGAGCAGCATATCCCCGACCCGCGTCGCCGTGCGGCTGGTCGCGTCGATCGTGGCGCCGGGTGGCAGATCGATTGAGAGGAAAACCTGGCCTCGATCCTCCGGCGGTAGGAAGCCGGTGGGGAGCAGAGGCACCAGGGCGAGCGAGGCCAGGAAGCACAGGATGCCGATGGTCAGCACCACCGCCCGGTGCCGCAGCACCATGTGCAGCAGCCCACGGTAACGGCCGACCAAGCGGGGTTCCGCGGCCTCTGCCGGCCGCGGTTTCAGGAAATAGGCGCCCAGCATTGGCGTCAGCAACCGGGCGACCAACAGCGACGCCAGGACCGCGAGCGCTACGGTGACGCCGAACTGCTTGAAGTACTGGCCGACAACGCCGCTCATGAGGCTGACGGGCACGAACACCACGACGATCGTCATGGTGGTCGCCACAACGGCAAGGCCGATCTCGTCGGCGGCCTCGATCGCTGCGCGGTAGGGACGGACGCCCGTCGCGACGTGCCGGACGATGTTCTCTACCTCGACGATGGCGTCGTCGACCAGCACGCCGGTGACCAGGGTCAGCGCGAGCAGGGTGATGGCGTTCAGGGTGAATCCCATCCCGAGCAGGCCAGCGAACGCCCCCAGCAGCGACAGCGGCATGGCGACCGCCGCCATTGCCGCGGTTCGCCAGTCGCGCAGGAAACATAGAACGACCAGCGCGGCGAGACTCAGGCCTTCGACCAGCATATGTATGGCCGCCGTGTAGCTGGCACGCGTATAGGCGACGGTGCTGGAAACCAGCGACACGCTGAGGCCGGGATGCTCTCGAATGATCGCTTGCAGGCGACGGCTTACGGCGTCGGCGACGGATACCTCGCTCGCTCCCTTGGCCTTGAACACGGCGAAGGCGACGACCTGGTGGTTGGCGAGCAAGGCAAGCTGACGCTGCGCCGCCGCGCCGTCGCGGACCGTGCCGAGTTCATCCAGACGCGCCCATCCGCCACCCGGCAACGCAATGCTGCTGGCGGCGAGCGCTGCCATGGAGCGGGCACTGCCGACCGTCCGGATCAGTTGTTCCTGCGTGCCGGTTTCCGCGCGGCCGCCTGGCAGATCGACGTTGCGTGCACGCAGCTGTGCATCGACCTGGGCGGCGGTGATGCCCCGTGCGCGCAGCCGCTCCGGATCGAGTGAGACCTGGATTTCCCGGTCGGCGCCGCCGAGCCGCGTGATGCGGCCGACACCGGGGACGGCCAGAAGGTCCCGGCTCAGCGTATTGTCGATGAACCACGAGAGGTCGAGGACCGATCTGTCGCTCGATCGTACTGCATAGGTAAGGATCGCGCCGCCATCGACGTCCAGGCGTGACACCGCCGGCGCGGCGATGCCGGCCGGCAGGCTCCCGCGCACGCGTTCCACGGCGTCGCGGACGGCGTTGACCGCGTCCTCGGGATTGACGCCGATCTGGAACTCGACCGTGGTGGTGGAGACGCCAGCGACGATACTGGACCGGATGTGGTGAACATTGGCAAGGCCTGCGACGGCATCCTCGACCCGCCGCGTCGTCGTCTGTTCGAGGTGCTTGGCCGAGGTGCCGGGATCGGTCACCGTCACGACGGCGACCGGGAAGGATGTGTCGGGGCTGATGTTCACTGGCAGGCTGCGGAAGGCGTAGCAGCCGGCCAGCGTGAGCGCGACGAACAGCAGGATGGTCGGAATTGGCGAGCGGATCGCCCAGGCGGAGACGTTCCTCATTCGACGCCGAGGCCGGTGGACACGGCGGGACTTGTGCGAGCGGCCGGCGCTTGCCGCACCGCCTCGCCATCATGCATGAAGGCGCCGGCGGTCAGGACGACGCTCTCGCCCGCGTCCAGGCCTTGCCGGACCTCCACCCAGCCGTCCTGTGTGGCGGCGATCTGAACGGGGCGACGCTGGGCGTGGCCCTTCGTCACCGCGTACACGAACCTGCTGCCGCCCTGCCAGAGTACGGCCGAAAGCGGCACCGACAGCGCTTGCGACCGGGACAGCACGATGCGACCCTGCACGAAGGCGCCCGGTCGAAGCCGCGCATCGACGGGAAGCGCAATATGCACCAGGCCCAGCCGGGTTTGCGGATCGATCGTCGGGGCGATGGCGCGGATGTGCCCGGTAATCGTCGTGTCACCTGTCACGTCGTCCGGGCCGCCGAGGCTGATCTCTACCGGCATGCCGGGTGCCAGGCGCTGAAGCTGGTCCTCTGGGACCTGCGCGTCGAACTGCACCAGTCCGCCTTCGATCAGCCTGAACAGCGGCGACCCTCCCGGTGCCGCGATAGTGCCCGGTTCGGCATGGCGCTCGGCGATCACGCCGGCGACCGGTGCCCGCACCATCAAATCGTCCAGGCGGGCCTGGATCTCGCTCGCCTGGGCCTGCGCTTCAGCCAGGTGGGCTTCGGCCGAGGCTGCGTCCGCCTGGCGCTGGGCGACCTGCTCGCCACTCACCGCTCCGGTGCCGCGAATGCCGTCCACACGCTTGAACGCCGCTGCGGCCACTGCGGCCCCCGCCGCGGCCGCCTGGATCGCCGCCTGGGCGTGGCGAAGCTGCGCCTGCAGCACACTCGCGTCGAGCCGGGCCAGGACCTGGCCCTTGGTGACGTGGTCGCCGGCATCGACCAGCACGGCATCGATCCGGCTCCCCGATGTCTCCACGCCGATCGGCACGTCGTGCAGCGCCGCGAGCGAGCCGGCCACGCTGAGGGATCGGGTCATTGGGCGCGGCTCGACCCGCGCCGTCGTGACCAGTGGCGCCGCCTCGCTGACCTGGACGGCGGGCGCGACGGCTTCTGGCGTGCGGTGCCAAAGTTGGAGCAGTCCGAGCGCGGTACCTCCAGCAACAGCCAGCAGCAGGATGGGCAGCAGGACGCGACGGCGCGGCCGGGCCATGACCCGTCCGGACGCGGCTGGCCAGGAAAGCAGTTCCTCCGCATGCGCTGGCTCCGGCTGTCGCGGTGCCGGTCCAATCTTATTCATGCAGTGGCACCAATGAACCCCTCGACCACTGCGGTGATATCCTCGAGCGCGTGATAGCGGGCGAATTCCGCCTGCAGGTCCCTGGCGGCCTTGCGGTAGCATGGGTCGGCGAGCACCGCCTGGACCGCGTCCTGGATATGCTCCGGCGATGGACGCCCCGTTTCCAGATTGATACCCGCACCCGCCCAGGCGACGCGGGCGGCGATCTCCGGCTTCTCCTCGCTATCACCGGCCACCACCAGCGGGACGCCGAGGCTCAGCGCGTGGTTGACCGCCCCATAGCCGCCGTTGGTGACCATCAGGTCGACCTTCGGCAGCAGGCGGTCGAATGGCACGAAGACGCCGGCGCGGGCATTCGCCGGCAGCGGTACCGGGATCGCCTCGACGGGTGGGCCGCCGGTCGTTGCGACGACCAGCACGTCGTCCCGGGCGAGCGCGGTCAGCGTCGGCCCGACCAGTTGCCCCAGGTCGGTGTTGGCCAGCGTCCCCTGCGTTACCAGCACCACCGGGCGATCGCCGTCCAGGTCATCCCACCACTCGGGCGGGTCGAACCGCGTGCTGGGCGGCGGCAGCAGCGGACCGACAAAGCGTACGGTATTCGGCAGGTCGCGACGCGGATACTCGAAGCCTTTGGCCGTGAGTTGCAGGTACACGTCGGGCATTGTAATGAAACTGTTGAACAGGAAATTGGGCAATGCCGGCAAACCCTGCTTTGCAAGGATGGCGTCGAAGTACGATTGCACCTCGCCATAGAAGTTCTGCTGCATGTATCGGGTCATTGCCGTGGCACGCGCCCGGGCCGGTGGCGTGGTTGGCGGGGGTAGCGCGGTGCCGAAGAACGCGGTGTCCTCACTCGACCAGGCGAGCGCCGTTATGCCAAGGGAAACGACAGGCGGACGGCGGTGGCGCCCAGCGAGCACCAGAGGCATGACGCCGCAGAACATGGTATCGATGATGATCGCCTCGGCCGGGAACCATGCCAGGATCTCGCGGATGCCGTGGCATTGCTGCGGCATCGCATCGGCGAAGAGGTGCTTGAGGCCGAAGATCAGCTGCGCCGGTCCCGGCGGCAGTGCGGCGCGCTCCGGAAAGTGTTCATCAAGCCGCCGGTAATCGAGGTCGATCTCCGCCGGGAAGGATACGAAGTGGGCGCCGGCCGCTTGCACCTGGTCACGGAAGACGCTGGCGGTGTAAAGGACGACTTCGTGCCCGCGGCCGTGCAGATGCCGCGCGACCGCGAGGAGCGGCGCGATATGCCCTGGCACCGGTGTGCCGGCGATCAGAAAGCGTGCCATCGTTGCTGGAATCCCGTTACTTGATCGCTTCGGAAGCGTGGATCGCTGGCTGAATCCCGAGCGTCACCAAATAGCGTTCCATCAGGTCCGGCGTGACCGGCCGTATTTCCGCTTCGAGCGCCTGCAGCCGCACCTGGGTGGCCGCAAAGGCGATTTCCGGCCGCTTTGCAGCGTTGTCCTGCCGCGAAAGAATGGCGACGACCGCAGCGAGACCTTCGTCGTGCGTTTGCGCAAGCCTTGCCCGTGCGAGCGCCATCCACGCTTCGACGGACACGGTGCGGAGCCGTAGCCCGCGCCGCGCGAACACCGGCACCAGATCACGCAGGGTCAAGGCCGACTGCGCCAGCAGGTGGTAGATTGGTGACCCGGACGGCTCATTCGTGGCGAGCCGCACGATGCCGCGCGCGACGTCGTCCACCGGTGTCATGTTGAGCGCCAGGTCGAGGTCGGGAATCGCTTGTAGTTCGGCGCAGATCCTGGCCACGCGCCAGATGAGGTCGGTGTAGTTGCAGATCGCATCGCCGTGGGCACCGGTGACACTGCCCAGCCGGTAGATCGCAACTGGCAGGCCGGCGGCCTGCGCCTGCCGGGCCAGCGTGTCTGCGACCCACTTGCTCTGGCTGTAGCCGCCGACCAGTCCGGCCCACGAGTCTGTTTCGGTGTGCTCCGTAATTGTGGTCGCCCCGTACGACGGGTCGATGATGCCCAGGGTGGACACCAGATGCAGCCATTTGGGCATCCCGGTCGCGGTCCAGTCGAGCAGCGTCAGGACGCTGTCCACGTTGGCCGGCTTGAGGCGCTCGTAGGCGTGCAGAAAGTCAACCTGCGCGCCACAGTGATAGATCGCGCCACAGTCGTCACGCACGCGCCGGATGCCCGCGTCATCGAGACCGAGATCCGCGGCGGCAAGGTCGCCGCACAGCAGGTCGATCCGGTCGTCGTCCCAGATCGCGCCCAGTTGGCGCTGCTGGAGTGTCCGTCGCAGCCGTGCCCGTGCCGCGGGCAGGTTACGGGCCCGCACGTGACAGACGACTGTGACATCGGTCTCCCGTAGCAGCGTGGCCAGCAACTGCGCGCCGACGAAGCCGGTTGCGCCGGTCAGGAAGACACGGGAGGTGGTGACTGGTGGCTTTACGCGGGGCGGCTTGATCTGCAGCGGCAGAACACTGTCACGCGCGAGCCCGGGTGCGGTGCCGCTGTCCGCGCTGCTATCGAGCAGCGCCGCCAGATCCTTCACCGCCGGATGCGTGTAAACGCCGGCGATCGGGAAATCGGGCCGGATTTCCTGCTGGATGCGGCGGCCAAGTCGGATCGCGAGCAATGAGTGGCCGCCGAGGTCGAAGAAGCTGCTGTCGATATCAACCGTCTCAGTTCCCAGCGTTTCGGCGAACAGCCGGCACAGCGCTGCTTCCGTGGGCGTGCGCGGCCGCCGCCCTGCGGCTGCCGACGCCCAGTCGGGTGCCGGCAAGGCCTTGCGGTCCAGCTTGCCACTGGTGGTCAGCGGGAGATCCGGGAGCATTACGAAGGCACCCGGCACCATATGCTCGGGTAGCGTGGCGAGCAGGCGATGGCGCAACTCCGCCGAGTCGGCCTTTGATCCCTCGGGCGTCGACCCGGGCCCGGGCACCAGATAGGCCACCAGGCGCTTCTCGCCCGGCTGGTCCTCGCGAACGACAACGGCGGCCTGGGCGATGCCGGGCATGCCGCGCAGGGCCGCCTCGATTTCGCCCAGTTCGACGCGGAAGCCGCGGATCTTCACCTGTTGGTCGTTTCGACCCAGGAAATCGAGACTGCCATCCGCGCGCCAGCGGACCAGGTCGCCGGTGCGGTACATGCGGCTGCCCGGCGGCCCAAACGGATTGGCGACAAAACGCTCCGCGGTCAGGCCGGGGCGGCGAAGATAGCCACGCGCCAGCCCCGGTCCGGCAACGTACAGTTCGCCGGGTACGCCGATTGGTACCGGCTGCAGCATGTTGTCCAGCACGTATAGCCGGGCCTCGTTGACCGGACGCCCGATCGGCGGGATCGCGGCTCCGGACAGCGGATCGCTGATGGTCGCTGCGGCGGTAATCTCAGTCGGGCCGTAGGCGTTCACCATGCGCCGGCCCACCGCCCAGCGCGCCACCAGTTCCGGCGGACAGGCCTCGCCACCGACAATCAGCGTGGTGAGCCAGGGGAATGCATCATCCGGCAGGCTGGCGAGCGCGGATGGCGGGAGCAGCGTATGGCTGATGCGCTCATTGTTCAGCAAATCGGCCAGCTCCTCACCCGCCAGGATCGAGTCGGGCGGCGGCAGCACCAGTGTAGCACCATTGCCATACGCCATCAGCAGTTCCATCACCGATGCATCGAAGCTCGGCGACGAGAACTGCAGCACCCGCGCCTCGTTCGTGACGGCAAAGCGCCTGGTCTGCGTGGCAGCGAGGTTGGCAATACCGGCATGCGTGACCAGCACAGCCTTTGGCTTTCCGGTAGAGCCCGAGGTGTAGATGACATAG
>DASQVN010000526.1:0-4772 GCA_035640755.1 Rhodopila sp. | reverse complement strand
CGCCGCCGCGCGCCAGCCAGCCGAAACTGATATCCCCCGTGCCGCCTGCCAGATCAAGCAGCCGGTCCCCTGGCGCGGGCCGCAGCGCGATGACGAAATCCCGCTTCCACGCCCGGTGAATCCCCAGCGACATCAGGTCGTTCATCAGGTCGTAGCGCGCCGCCACGCTGTCGAACACGGCGCGGACCATGCCGGCCTTCTCCGCCCGGTTGACCTGGCGGTAGCCGAAATCGACCGTGCTTTCAGGATTGTCGCTCATGACGGCGGAATATACTCTCCGCCGCCTCATGCCGGAACTCCCCGAAGTTGAGACGGTGATGCGCGGCCTCCGCATCCGCCTGGAAGGCCGCCGCCTGCTACGCGCCGTCGCGCGCCGCCCGGACCTGCGGTGGCCACTTCCTGCCGGGCTCGCCGAAACCCTGACCGGCGCGCGCGTCACCGGGTTCCGCCGCCGCGGCAAGTATATCCTGATGTGCCTCGACAGCGGCTGGTCCGTGCTGCTCCATCTGGGCATGTCCGGCCGCATGGTGATCGAGCCGGTTGGCCGAAACGACATCACCCTGCACGAACATCTGGAGCTGGAAACCGACGACGGCTGGCGCGTGGGCTTCGTCGATCCGCGCCGCTTCGGCTCCGTCGATCTGATTGAAACGGCGCGCGAGGACCAGCACCGCCTGCTCGCCGAACTTGGGCCGGAGCCGCTGGACGATGCCTTCTCGGCCGCTGTGCTGAACCGGGCACTGGCCGGCAAGCGCACCCCGATCAAGGCGGCGCTGCTCGACCAGCGTATCGTCGCCGGCCTGGGCAACATCTATGTGTGCGAGGCGTTGTTCCGCGCCGGCATCTCCCCCCAGCGGCAGGCGTACAGCGTGCCCGGCGTCCGCGCCGCCCGCCTGGTGCCCGCCATCAAGGAAACCCTGATCGACGCCATTGCTGCCGGCGGATCATCGCTGCGCGACTACGTCCAGCCCGAGGGCGAGCTTGGCTACTTCCAGCACGCCTGGCGCGTCTACGGCCGGGAAGGGGAGCCGTGCCCGAGCTGCCCCGGCCCGCCCGCCTGCAAGGGCATCCGGCGCATCGTCCAGTCGGCGCGCAGCACGTTCTACTGCCCCAGGCTACAGCGGTGAACTAGCGTCATCAGCCGCCACCTCCGTTCAGGCCCGGGCCACGGACGAACCTGATGCGGAAGTTCTGGCCGTCACACGGGTCGCCGGCGCCCTTCACCGACAGCGTCACAAGGCCTGGGGTGAACCGCCCATCGACATCCGCGGTGTGCCCGTCCCGCGGGCTCGTGGCCACCATGTGGTAGCTGTCATCCGCGTTCAGCACGCCCGAGAGGCGCGCAACCGCCGCTGCACTGCGGTCGGAGACGTGGCCCGCGATATGCCGCTGGGCGTCGACTACGAATGTCCAGTCCAGTACTGGGCAGGTGCCGGCTGCGGCTGTGCGGATCGTATAGTACTGCCCGATCTGCACCTGCTCCAGCTGGCAGGACGGCAGCAGGGCCAGCGCGGCCATCACCCCTGCCTGGCGGGCGATCCGCCGTGCCGCGCATCCCGCCCTGGTCACATCCATGCCCACATCGCCCTCCAGCAACACCATGCGCTTCAAACACATGCGCTTCAAATAAGGGCTATTGCCAAACCCGAACTCCCATCTTCGTTCTTGTCATGGCGAGACTCGAACCGAGCCGGTGTCCCGCATCGCCCGAGCGGAACACGTCATCGAACAAGGCAACCCCGCTCGCCACCCGCGTTCCAGGTCACGCGTCCCATGTCACGCGTTCCATGTCACGCTGGGGCACGTCCGGAAGGAACAGACGGTATGGACCAGAACAGACCCAAACCGCTCGCCGCGCGGATTACCGCCGTGGTCGTGGCATTGATCGGCCTGTACCTGACCGGGGGCGGCATGTGGCTGGTCATCCTCGGCGGCTCGCCCTACTACGTTGCCACAGGCATTGCCCTGCTGGTCACGGCTATCCTGCTCTGGCAAAACCACAGCGGGGCATTGTGGCTCTATGCCGTGATCCTGCTGGGCAGCATCCTGTGGGGTTTGTGGGAGGCCGGGTTGAACTTCTGGGCGCTCGCGCCGCGTGGTGACATCCTGGTGCCGCTTGGCATATGGCTGCTCGTGCTGCCGTTCATCACCCGCAGCATCCCGCCTATGGGCCGAGGCGCGCCGATCGCGCTGGGCGCGGTGGTGGTGCTTTCCCTCATTGTGGTGGTCGCCGCGCTGCTGACGCCGAGCAACATCATCGCCGGCACGGCACCCATGACCACGGCGGCCAATCCCGTCCCCGGCGCCGAGTCGTCGGACGACTGGACCGATTACGGCGGCACCAGTTACGGCGGCCGCTTCTCCGCCCTGACGCAGATCACCCCGGAGAACGTCAAGAACCTCAAGCTGGCGTGGGAGTTTCGCACTGGCGACCTGAAGGGGTCGGACGACCCGGTCGAGATCACCAATGAGGACACGCCGATCAAGGTCGGCGACATGCTCTATGCCTGTTCGGCGCACCAGATTGCCTACGCGCTCGACGCTGCCACCGGCAAGCTGCGCTGGAAGTACGATCCGCAGGTCAAGCGCTCCACCGGCTTTCAGCACATGACGTGCCGCGGCGTCGCCTTCCACCGCACCCCGCCAAACGCGCAAACCATCGAGGGTCAGCCTGCGCCCACGGACTGCCCGAGCCGCGTCTTCCTGCCCACCAATGACGGCCGGATGATCGCGCTGGACGGCCAGACGGGGCAGCCCTGCCAGGGCTTCGGCGACCACGGCGTGGTGAACCTGCTGGACGGCGAGCCCTTCGACACCCCCGGCTTCTACGAAGCCACGTCCCCGCCTGTGGCGACCGAGAAGGTCCTGATCGTCGGCGGCGCCGTCATCGACAACTGGTCGAGCCACGTGCCCTCCGGCGCCATCCGTGGCTATGACATCTACACCGGCAAGCTGATCTGGGCCTTCGACGCCGGCAACCCCGACCCGAATGAGATGCCATCGGGTGACCACAAGTTCACCGCAGGCTCCGCCAACTCCTGGATCGTCTCATCCGCCGACGAGAAGCTCGGCCTTGTCTATGTGCCCCTCGGCAGCCCGTCCGACGACCAATGGGGCGGCAAACGCAGCGCGGAGGATGAGCGCTTCGACTCCGCCATGGTCGCGCTGGACATCGCGACCGGCAAGCTGCGCTGGTCGTTCCAGAACGTGCATCATGATCTCTGGGACATGGATTTTCCCGCGCAGCCGAGCCTGGCGGATATCGACACGCCCAACGGCGTGATCCCGGCAATCTACATGCCCGCCAAGACCGGCGACATCTTCGTGGCGGATCGCCGCGACGGCCACCTGATCGTCCCGGCACCCGAAAATCCGGCCCCCGGCGGTGCGGCTCCAGGCGACCACACCGCCCCCACGCAGCCGTTTTCGGAGCTCAGCTTCCGCCCGAGGCAGCCGCTGACCGAGGCGCAGATGTGGGGCGGCACCATGTTCGACCAGCTCGCCTGCCGCATCATGTTCCGCAGCCTGCGCTACGAGGGGCCGTTCACCCCACCCTCGACGCAGGGAACCCTGGTCTTCCCTGGTGACCTCGGCATGTTCGAGTGGGGCGGGATCGCCATTGACCCGCGTCACCAGATCGCCGTCGCCAACCCGATGTCGATCCCGTTCATCTCGAAGCTGATTCCGCGCGGCGAGGACAACCCGCCCGCGCCCACCGGCAAGGCGCCCCCAGGCACCGAGCTTGGCACCCAGCCGATGTATGAGGCGCCGTACGGCGTGCAGCTCTCGGCCTTCCTGTCCCCGGTCGGCGCCCCCTGCCTGCAGCCGCCCTGGGGCAACATGGCCGCACTTGATCTGAAGACCAACAAGGTGATCTGGGAGCACCCGGTCGGCACTACGCGGGATGTGGCCCCGGTGCCGATCGCGCTCCTCCTGGGCGTGCCGATGCTCGGCGGGCCGATCGTCACGGCTGGCGGCGTTGCCTTCCTGACCGGCACCGAGGACTACTACATCCGCGCCTTCGATGTCGCATCGGGCAGGCTGCTGTGGCAGGACCGACTGCCCGCCGGCGGCCAGTCAACACCGATGACCTATGCCGTCAACGGCCGCCAGTACGTCGTGACGGTCGATGGCGGCCACGGATCGTTCGGCACGAAGATGGGCGACTACATCCGCGCCTACGCCCTGCCGGCGTCCTGAAAATCCGGGGCGTGCTGGCCCCCGGATGACCTTCTGCTATGCTCGGCGCCAACCAGGTCAGGGCAAACCAGTTCAGGAGAGCGGATCAATGCCGAATTTCGAAAGCATCCTCGTCGAGACCCATGGCCGCGTCGGGCTGATCCGCCTCAATCGCCCTACCGCGTTGAACGCCCTGTGCGATGCCCTGGTCCGTGAACTGGGCGAACAGCTTCTGGCCTTTGACGCCGATAAAGGGATCGGCGCCATCGTCCTCACCGGCAGCGACCGCGCCTTCGCCGCCGGCGCCGACATCAAGGAAATGCGTGACCGCACCAATCCCCAGGCCATGATGGAGGACTTCATCGGCGCCGGCTGGGAGACCGTGCTGCGAGTCAAGAAGCCCGTCATAGCCGCGGTTGCCGGCTTCGCCCTTGGCGGCGGGTGTGAGCTGGCGATGATGTGCGACATGATCTTTGCCGCCGATACCGCCAAGTTCGGTCAGCCCGAGATCAACCTGGGCGTCATTCCGGGCGCCGGGGGAACCCAGCGCCTGACCCGCGCCGTCGGCAAGTCCAAGGCGATGGACATGGTCC
>DASQVN010000525.1:0-9898 GCA_035640755.1 Rhodopila sp. | reverse complement strand
GAAGGCCTGGCCGCGCTGCGCGCCGCCAGCGTCAACCGCCTGCAGACCAGCATGAACCTGGCACTCGGTTCGGCCCTCGCCAGCATCGGCCTGACCATCCCCGCGGTCGCCGTGGTCTCGCTCGTGCTGCACACCCCCCTGACCCTGGGCCTGGAGCCGAAGGACCAGGTGCTGCTCGCCCTCACCATGCTCGTGTCCCTGATGACGCTCGGCACCGGGCGCACCACCGTGCTGCAGGGCGTCGTGCACCTGGTGATCCTGGCCGCCTTCCTGTTCCTCGCCGCGGTGCCCTAAGAGCTATCGCAGCCTGACCACCACGCACCCGGCGTCAGCTGAGCAGCGTGACCAATCCACTCCCCAGGCTGTAATACCCGGACGCTATCCTGAGGCGACCTTGCGAGACCAATCCGGCCAGCAGCGGCGACGCCGTCAGCAAATTCGCCTGAAACTTCGCATTGGCTTTCACAGCGGCATCGAGGTCCGTGCCCGCTGGGCCCACCGCCGGGCGCAATGACGGATAGAGCGCACTGATCTGGCCGGGCATGGTCTTACCGGCAAGCGCGGCCTGCACGGCACCGCAGCCCTCGTGTCCAAGAACGAGGATCGCAGCGGTACCGAGGACGGCGGCACCATATTCCAGGCTGGCTATGATTTCGGGCGTGCAGATGTTGCCAGCGACCCGGGTGACAAAGATGTGGCCGATCGCCTCATCAAAGACCAGTTCCACGGGAACCCGGGAATCCGCACACGACAGGACAGCAGCGAACGGCTCCTGCTTCGCCACCGTATTTTCCCGCATGATCGCCAGGTCCTCGTCGAACGACCGCATCTGCTTCGCCATATAGCGCCGATTACCCGTCATCAGCCGCGTGAGCGCAGCATCCGGGGAGAGCCCGGACTGTGCGCGTCCGCCCTGGCTGATCGCCGTGGTGAGCACCAGACCGCCCGCTTGCGCCAGAACCGCGCGTCGCGATGTCCAGGAGGCCTCCGAACCGTCTTCATACGCCCTCCGGCTTGTCTTCTTCTGCCGCATCGCCTCCCCCTCATCATTGTGGCCAAGCCCGCAATCGAGTGTTGTGCAACGGTCCTGGACGCAGGCATCGCGACAGCCGACCCACAGGACGCCATTTAAGCGGGCGTGCCGCCCGCACCTGTAACAAGGCAGCTCTGCCGGTCTGCGTACCACAATCGGCGTCGCTGTGGACCGAGTTTCTCAAAGCCAGCCTGGGAATGCGTTACGCCGAACCTTGTCGCACAAAATGCTCCACCGCCTTCAGCAACGCCCCTCGCGCCGATGCCGCGTCCCGTCCCAGGCGCAGCAGATCGCCGATCTGTGATGGCTGCCTCGCTAAAGACGCCAAGACCCGCAACAAGCTTATCCTGCCCCGGGCATCCAGGGCGATCAGCGCAGCTTGCGGCAGGCACCGCTCCGCCGGGTCGCAAATCGCCCTCACCGCTGTGAATGGCACCTTATGGGCAGCGGCGACCTCCGCCACCGCCCCGCTTTCGAGGTCAACGGCATGGGCACCGGTATTCTCGTACAACGCCCGCTTGGCTGCCCGATCAGCAATGATCGCCGCCCCGGCAAGTAGCGTATGGCCGGTCAGCCCGCCAAACTGCTGGCTCAGCCGCAGATCGGCTGCAATGGTACGCCCGTTGTGCAGTATCCGGGAGGGGATCAGCAGAGCCCCGGGCCGCATCGCAGGATCGAGCCCGCCCGCCAGCCCAAAGCTCACCAGCGCCTTGGCCCCATCTGCCAGGAGGGTCCGGGCAGCCTCGAACGCACCCGTGGGCGTTCCACCACCGGCCACCACCCGATCGCTGCAGCGAGCCGCAATGCGCGCCTCGGCGGCCAGTCCTACGACAAAGCCGACCCGGCACGGGTGGGACTGGATGTGGTCGGAGGAGGTGTCCGACAATGATCAGAACCCAAACGCCACCCGCCCGGTGTTGCCCCGCCGCAGGTTCCGGTACCGCGCCAGCGCCAGCAGCGGGAAATACAGCCTGTAGCCATGATACCGCAGGTAGAACACCCGCGGGAAACCGACCGCCGTATAGGGCAGCTCGGCCCACTCCCCGTCCGCCTTCTGCGTCGCCGCCAGCCAGGCGATGCCGCGCGCGGTCGCCGGGTGATCGACCGCCCCCGCCGCCATCAGCCCCAGCACGGCCCAGGCGGTCTGGCTCGCCGTGCTCTCCTTGTAGCGGCCATGCGGGGCGGTGCCGTAGCTCTCTTCATCCTCGCCCCAGCCGCCGTCCTCGCGCTGCACCGATACCAGCCAATCGACTGCCCGCCGCACCATCGGATCGCCATGCGGCACGCCCGCGGCGTTCAGCGCGCACAGCACCGACCAGGTGCCGTAGATGTAGTTCGTACCCCAGCGGCCGAACCAGCTCCCGTCCGCCTCCTGCTCCCGCCGCAGGTATGCCAGCGCGCGCACCATCACCGGATCATCCGCCGCCATGCCGATCTGTGCGAGGAACGAGACGCAGCGCGCGCTAACATCCGCGGTCGGCGGATCAAGCAGCGCGCCGTGATCGGCAAACGGGATGTGGTTCAGGTGGAAATGCGTGTTCTCCGGCTCAAACGCGCCCCATCCGCCGTCCGAGGACTGCATGCCGATCACCCATTCCCGCGCCCGCTCGATCGCCTCGGCATGCGCCGGATCATGGTTGCGGTGCAGCAGCATCCCCACCACCGCCGTGTCATCGACATCCGGGTAGTGCGCGTTGTTGTACTGGAACGCCCAGCCGCCCGGCCGCAGCCCCGGCCGGCGCACCGCCCAGTCGCCCACCACGTCCAGGATCTGGCGCTGCCGTAGCCATTCGCAGGCATCATCCGTCGCCGCCCCAGCCTCCGCCACCCCGACCTCGGCCAGTGCATGTCCCGCCAGGCTGGTATCCCAGACCGGAGACAGGCACGGCTGGCAATACGCACGCTCGGGCTCGATCACCAGCAGCTTGCGCACCGCCGCCCAGGCGATCGCCGCATCCGGATGGTCGGCCGGGTAGCCCAGCGTGTCGAACATCATCACCGTGTTCGCCATCGCCGGGTAGATCGCGCCCAGCCCATCATCGCCGTTCAGCCGCTCGGTCACGAACGCCACGGCCTTGTCGATCGCCCGCTTGCGGATCCCGCGCGGAAACCAGGGTTCCGCGACGCGCAGCACGCTGTCCACCGCCTTGAAGAACCGACCCCAGGCCGATCGGTAGGGGCCGCGGATATAGTCCCGCACCTGCTCGGGCGGCGTGCGGAACAGTTCCCGGATCGTCACGCCACGCGGATTGCGCGCCCTCGGCCGCAGCGCCATCAGCACCAGCAAAGGAACGATCACGGTGCGCGACCAGTACGACACCTTCGACAAGTGGAACGGAAACCACAGCGGCAGGTGCATGATCTCGACCGGCATCACCGGCACGCCGCGCCACGGCAATTCGCCATACAGGGCGAGCTGGGCACGCGTAAATACGTTCGTCCGCTCCGCCCCGCCGGCGGCCAGGATCGCCTCGCGCGCCCGCCGCATGTGCGGCGCGTCCGCATCATCACCGATCACCTTCAGCGCGAAATACGCCTTGACGCTGGCCGACAGATCGAACGCCCCGTCATGGAACAGCGGCCAGCCGCCATGCGCCCCCTGGATCCCGCGCAGATACACCCCGATCTTCGCTTCCAGCTCGGCATCGATGCGGTCGAGAAAGTGCTCCAGCAGCACGTATTCCGCCGGAATCGTCGCATCGGCTTCAAGCTCGAAGACAAAATGACCATCCGGCTTCCGCCGCCGCTGCAGCGCGTCCGCGGCGCGGGTCACGGAATCGAGCAGGGCTGCATCATCAACAGCCGGCGCGGTGATCGCGTCGAGAGCCATCTCTTCCTTCAGTCATGCTGTGTGGGGACAGCAGAAGCCGCGCCGCTGCCCGACCTGACCTTATGGCGCCCTCGATCGTCGCGGGCAACCCGGTCGCAACCCAATCGCCGGCAAGTGCGAGGTTCCGGGCGATTTCCGCCTGCGGCCGTGGCCTCTTTGCATCCTGCTCCGCCGTCGCCGCAAACGTCGCGCGCTTCTCCTTCACCACACGCCACGGCGGCATCTGCTGCCTCATCCGCCCGTGCAGCCCCAGCGCATCAACCACATCGCCCCACACCGTCCCAGCCAGCGCCGCCGCGGCCTCATCCACCAGCCGATTCGCCGCGCTGATCGTGACCGAGACATGCCCCTGCTTGCGGAACACCCATTCCGCCGTCCCCGACGTGACCCCGATGAACCCCGTCTCGCGCAGCGCCGCCTCGGCCGATGCATCGAAGCGGAAATGGATGTTCATGATCGCCTCGAACGCATCCGGCGCCACCAGGCCCGGCAGCAGCGCCGTGGCAACCCAGGGCGGCACCGCCAGCACCACCGCGTCGTCCTGCTCCAGCGGAATCAGCCCCCCCGAACCACGCAGCGCCGTGATCCGCCCCCCTGCCACCACAAGCTCCGCGATCCGATGGTTCAGCCGGACCGTCGCGCCGCGCCCCCGCAGCACAGCCAGCGCGGGATCGACCAATGCCTCCGACAGCCCCTCCTTCGGCAGCAGCGGGCGGCAGGCCGCGCCGCCCTGCATCAGCGTCTCCCGCATCACCGCGCCCAACAGCCGAGCCAGTGCGGCCTCCGGCGGCGTGTTCAGCGCGGCAACCGCGATCGGCTCCATCAGCCGCTGATACAGCTGCCCCCGAGACATGCAGTCCGCCACTGTCCGGCCGTCCCGCACCCGTGCGATCCGTGCCATCTGCGCATACTCGGCCAGCCGCGTTCCCGGCACGCGCCGCCCGGGGTGAAGCACCCACCACGGCACCCGCCCGGCATTCGGCCGCACCGCCCAGCGCTCCCCCGTCCGCACATCGACGAACGGCAGCGCGGCATGATCCAGCAGCGACACCCTGTCCCACGCGTCCGTCTCGCTCAGGTAACCACACACCGCCCCGTTGCCCGACAGCATCAAGTGGTTGCCGTTGTCGATGCGCAGCCCCAGCTCTCGATCAAAATAGGAGCGGCAGCGCCCCCCCGCCGCCGGCCCCGCCTCATGCAGCGTCACCGCTCGGCCTGCCCCGGTCAGCGACAACGCCGCCGCAAGCCCCGCAAGCCCTGCGCCGACAACGTGAATGTGGCTCATCGGCGGGTCAGATCAGGCAAAGCGCACGCAGCTCCTGCCGCAGCGAGGCCGGCAGCGTCTCAAGCCCCCCGGCCGCTCCCGGCTCCGCCAGATCCGCCGGGGCACCCTCCGGCTCCAGATACCGCCACCCCTGGAACGGACGCGTCGGGCGCCCGACCAGCGGCACCAGCTCCGGGTCGAGGACGAAGCTCGTGCACGGGGTCTGGTCGTCGCGCCGGTCCTCGATGATGTCGACCACCCGCTGCCGCGCCAGCATCGAGCCGTTGATCACCCAATAGAGCGACCCGCCCGCCAGAATCTCGTCCCGCCGCCTGGGAAAATTCCGCGTCCGGTGCCGCAGCGGCGGATGCGTCCGCAGCCGCTCCGCCTGCCACGCACGCAGATGCTCGATATCCCGGACCCCGACGGCAAGCTTGGTCAGATGCAACATGACGGCGCGACTCCGCCCCTCGCCAACCTGAATGCGAATATGGGTATGTGCGTAGAGCACATCCGTGACCAAGTCATCGGTTGATCCTTATGCTGCGGCGCAACATATTCTTGGCAGATCATGATGAGAGGACCCCTGCCGTATGGAATGGGATCGGAACCTGCGGGCATTACAGCGCGGCATCCGCCTGGCCACACGGATCGTGAAGGCTCGGCTGGACGGCCCAACCGCGCACCCCGCGCAGGCCAGGCCAAGCCGCCTGGTGCAAATGGAAGGGTTCGGGGAGAACCCCGGCCGGCTGCGCATGCTCGCCTACCTGCCGCCGCAGCCCGCCCCCAACCGGCCGCTGCTCGTGCTGCTGCACGGCTGCGGCCAGAACGCCGCCGCCTTTGCCGCCGATGCCGGCTGGACCCTGCTCGCCGACCGCCTGGGCCTCCCGCTCATCCTGCCCGAGCAGGCCGAGGCCAACAACTCGTCGCGCTGTTTCCAGTGGTTCCACCGGGAGGACATCAGCCGCGGCCAGGGTGAGGCCGGATCGATCGCCGCCATGACCCGCGCCGCCGCCGAACGTTTCGGCTCCGATCCGCGCCGGGTCTTCGTCGTCGGCCTCTCCGCCGGCGGCGCCATGGCCGCAGCCCTGCTCGCCGCCTACCCCGACCTGTTCGCCGCCGGCGCCGCCGTCGCCGGCCTGCCGGTCGGTGTTGCGCGCTGGGCCATTCAGGGCCTGGCGCGCATGTCCTCCGCCTCGCTCGACCAGAAGCCGGAGGACTGGGCCGAGGCCGTGCGCCGCGCCGCGCCGTTCGGCTTCACCGGCCCCTGGCCACGGCTCTCCGTCTGGCAGGGCCTGGCCGACCAGACCGTCGCGCCGGAAAACGCCGCCCTGCTCGCCGCACAATGGCGCGCGCTGCACGGCGTCGGCCCCGCCGACATGGCCACGCACGAATCCGCCGGCCTGACCCGCCAGGTCTGGACCCAGGGCGGAAACAAGGTGCTGGAGCTCTGGTCGCTGCCGCAGCTCCCCCACGCCTGGCCGATCGGCAACCGCTTCGCCCCGCCCGGCCGCTTCGTCGCCTCCGCCCCGGTCGATGCCACCGCCGCCATCGCCCGCTTCCTGGGGCTGGACTGAACCCGCCCCAGGTTGCCTACTGGCACGCGCGTGATCGGTTGAGGCGGACCCGTCGGAAACCGTGAATCACGCGCGCAAGCAACAAACGGAGGAAACCATGGCCAAAGGCATCCTGCTCGTCGCGTTCGACTACACCCACGCCCATGCCGACGAATTTCACGACTGGTACGACCTGGAACATCTGCCGGAACGCCAACGTATCCCCGGCTTCGGCCTGTGCGAGCGCTGGATCAGCGTCGCCAACCCGAAGCAGGCCGTCGCCTGCTACGACCTGGACAGCCTGGATGTGCTCTCAGGCAACGCCTACCGGGCCATCGCCGGCGACAACCTCTCGGTCTGGTCGAAGCGTGTCTCCGCCATGTGCACCCGCCTGCTCCGCTTCGACGGCGAACAGATCCTCCCCGGCGACGCCGACAGCCCGGCCGGTGCCGGCGGCCTGCTGGTCAACGCCATGAACATCGCGCCCGAGCACGAAGCCGAATTCAACGAGTGGTACGATCACGAGCACATCCCTGCCCTCGCCGCCGTTCCCGGCGTCCTCGCCGCGCGCCGCTTCCGCGACCGCAAGGGCACCCACCGGTACCTCGCGCTCTACCATCTGCAGACGGCCGAGGTCGCCCAAGGCGATGCCTGGAAGGCCGCCGCCGCCTCCGCCTGGACCGACCGGCTGCGCCCGCACTTCCGCAACCACCTGCGCCTCCTCACCCGCCGCTACATCCGCGGCGAGCTGCGGTAGAAGCACACAGCAACGGCACCGCCCGCGCTGCGTGCCCGTCACCGCCGGCCATCCACCCCCGCCGTCACGGCGCGGACGCCCGTCCACCCGGAATTGTCCCGCATCAAGCCCCTTTGCCCGACGGCATCAAAGCGCTAAGGGTACGTCTGATGGAATCGCGGAAGCGACCTATATGACAGGGCCTTGGGGGCACTGATGGACGATGACCAGAAGCAGCGGCCGGACAGCCTGCTGCCCTATGAACGTTGGATTGAACAGGCACTGCGCCGCGTCGTGGCCCAGGCGGTCGAGCATGTCGCCCAGCACGGCCTGCCGGGCGGGCATCATTTCTATATCACGTTCCGCACCGATCATCCGGGCGCCGAGGTTCCGCAGCGCGTGCGCGCGCAGTATCCGCGCGAAATGACCATCGTCCTGCAGCACCAGTTCTGGGACCTCGCCTTCGACCACGAGGCACAGGCCGTCACCGTCGGCCTCTCGTTCGGCGGCGTGCCCGCCAGGCTGGCCATCCCGCTCGAATCCATCGTCGAATTTGCCGATCCGCACATCCGCTACGGGCTGCGCTTCCAGGCACACGAGCCCCCGACCCCGGAAGCTGAACCAGAGCCTGAACCCAAGCCGGAGCCCGAGAAGGCCGACCCCGAGGCGACGGCCGATAAGGAACCCGCCGAACGAGCCCCCGGCGAGCCAGGACAAGTGGTCAGCCTGGACGCATTCCGCCGCCGCTCTCCCCAGTAGCGCGGCACCCGACTGAAAGGACCAGCCCGTGGCCGACACGGCTCAACGCCCCGCCAATTTCCTGTACTCGCCGATGTTCCCACTCGGGCCGGATGCCACGCCCTGGCAGAAACTGCCGATCGAGGGCATCCGCACCATCACCGTGGATGGAAAAACCATCCTGCGCATCGCGCCCGAGGCCCTCGCCGACCTCGCGTTCCGCGCCTTCCACGACGTCTCCCACCTGCTCCGCCCCGGCCACCTGCAGCAGCTCCGCAGCATCATGGACGACCCGGAGGCCAGCGCGAATGACCGCTTCGTCGCCTTCGACCTGCTGAAGAACGCCGCCATCGCCGCCGGCGGCGCCCTGCCCATGTGTCAGGATACCGGCACCGCCATCGTCTTCGGCAAGAAAGGCCAGCGCGTCTGGGTCGACGGCAATGAGGAGGAGGCCCTCTCCTGGGGCGTCCACCGCACCTACACCGAAACCAGCCTGCGCTATTCGCAGATGGCGCCGCTGACCATGTTCGAGGAAGTCAACACCGGCAACAACCTGCCGGTGCAGTTCGATATCATGGCCGCGCCCGGCGGTGATGATCCCCATGGGCACGCCGACGAATTCCACCTGATGTTCGTCGCCAAGGGCGGCGGCAGCGCCAACAAGACCTTCCTGTTCCAGGAAACCCGCGCCATCCTCTCGCCCGAGCGCCTGGCGAAGTTCCTCGAAACGAAGATCAAGACCCTGGGCACCTCCGCCTGCCCGCCCTACCACCTGGCCATCGTCATCGGCGGCACCAGCGCCGAGATGACGCTGAAGACCGTCAAGCTCGCCTCCACCCGCTGGCTCGACAGCCTGCCCACCCAGGGCAGCAAAGCCGGCCACGCCTTCCGCGACACCGCGCTGGAACAGCAGATCCTCGGTATCACCCGCAGCATCGGCATCGGCGCCCAGTTCGGCGGCAAATACTTCTGCCACGACGTGCGCGTCATCCGCCTGCCGCGCCACGGCGCCTCGCTGCCCGTCGGCATCGGCGTCTCCTGCAGCGCCGACCGGCAGATCCTGGCCAGGATCACCCCCGAGGGCGTCTTCCTCGAACAGCTCGAGACCGACCCGGCCAGGTACCTGCCCGATGTCACCGACACGAGCCTCGGCGGCGATGCGGTGAAGATCGACCTGAACCGCCCGATGGTGGAAATCCGCCGCGAACTGTCAAAACACCCCGTCAAGACCCGCCTCTCCCTCACCGGCACCATGGTGGTCGCCCGCGACATCGCCCATGCGAAACTGAAGGAGCGGCTGGACAACGGCCTGCCCCTGCCCGACTACCTCAGGAACCACCCTGTCTACTACGCCGGCCCGGCCAAGACCCCGCAGGGCATGGCCACCGGCAGTTTCGGCCCCACCACCGCCGGCCGCATGGACAGCTACGTCCACGAATTCCAGGCTGCCGGCGGATCGCTGGTGATGCTCGCCAAGGGCAACCGTTCGAAGGCCGTCAAGGACGCCTGCAGACAGTTCGGCGGCTTCTACCTCGGCAGCGTCGGCGGCCCCGCCGCCCGCCTCGCCCAGGACTGCATCCGCAAGGTCGAGGTCCTCGAATTCCCCGAGCTCGGCATGGAAGCCGTCTGGCGCATCGAGGTCGAGAACTTCCCGGCCTTCATCGTCATCGATGACAAGGGCAACGACTTCTACGACGGGCTCGAGTGATGCGCTTCTCCGTTGACCGCATCGACCACGTCG
>DASQVN010000524.1:0-4955 GCA_035640755.1 Rhodopila sp. | reverse complement strand
CCGGCCTGGTCGTACTGTTCGAGGGCGGAACGGCAGCCAACGCGCTGCGCCACCTCTCCCTTCGCTACGGCCATATCAGGCAGGCCCGCACCGGCATCCTGGACGCCTTCTTCCTGCACTACCAGCGCGAAGCAGAGGGCCGCAAACCGTTCCTCGACTGGGTGTGCCAGGATTACGACGAGGACGCGCTGCAGCGCAACTTCCACGCCAACGGCCTGGCCAGCTTCGTCAACGATTGGGTGCTGGCGCACGAATAGCGCATGATGGGCGCAGCAAGCGTCCTTAGCGGCTCGTGCTGCCGTTCGACGCCGGCGCAGCCGCGCTCTGCTGCTGTTCAGCCGCCTGGCGCGCGTGCTTCTTCGCCATATGGTGCCCGACCGCGCAGCCACCGGCCGCGCCCAGCACACCGTGATGCACAGCATGGCCGGCCAAGCCCCCGACCGCCGCACCCGACAGGCACCCCGCGGCCTGCGCCGACCCGCCGACACCGGTCGCCAACCCGAACGAAACCGCGGCGCCAACAATCCATGTCCGCATGCGAAAGCCTTCCTCTTGCTGAGCAACGCAAACGTTCAAGCCCGCCGCCCGGTTGCCGCCCGTCCGTTCACGGAAACAGGTCCGCCGGCGAATCCACCCGCAGGCTGTGCCCCAGCTCCCGCCCGATCCTCTCGGCATCCGCCACCGGCCCTGTAAGGCTGCGCTTCAGCAGAAACGAGCCATCGGCACGAGCGACCAGCCCGGTCAGGCCCAGGCTGCCATCCGCCATGATCCGTCCATTGGCCCCGATCGGCGTGCGGCACGACCCGTCCAACGCTCCCAGCATCGCGCGTTCGGCAGCAGCCAGGGCGCGCGACCCGGCATCCTCGATCCGCGCCAGCATCGCCCGCACCGCCGCATCATCCGCCCGCGCGGTGATGCCGATGATACCCTGCCCCGCCGCCGGCACCATCACCTCGGGGTCCAGCACCGCGACCCGCGGCAGCTCCACCCCCAGCCGCCTGAGCCCGGCAAGTGCGAGCAGGCTCGCCTGACACACCCCCTCTGTCAGTTTCCGCAGCCGCGTCTGCACGTTGCCGCGCAGCGGCACGATACGCAGATCCGGCCGGGCATGAAGAAGCTGCGCCTGCCGCCGGACCGAGGATGTGCCGACCACCCCGCCCCTCGGCAGCACCGCATACACGTCCGCCGCCCCATCCGGCGCACCCAGCGTCTCCCCCAGGATCAGCACATCGCGCGGATCTTCCCGCTGCAGCGTGCAGGCCAGCACGATGCCCGGCGGCAGCTCGGTCTCCAGGTCCTTCAGGCTGTGCACCGCGCAGTCGACCCTGCCGTCCAGCAATGCCTCGTGGATTTCCTTGGCGAACAACCCCTTGCCGCCGATCTCGGCCAGCGCCCGGTCCTGCACCCGATCCCCGGTCGTGGCGATCACCTGCTCCCGATACCGCTCCTTGGGCCCGCCGCACGCCGCACACAGCGCATCCAGAAACGCGCGCGTCTGCCACAGCGCGAGCGGCGAGCCCCGCGTGCCGGCGCGGACCACCAGGGAAGGCTCGACCGAGGTGACATTGCTCATGCCGCCGTTCCTATCACAGCGCCTACGCGCCGCCATGCTCCACGAACACCGTCGCGGTGCGGCCCGGGATGACCCGCACGCCCGCAGGCACCGCATCGAGCACGACGCGCACCGGAATGCGCTGCGCCAGCCGCACCCAGCTGAAGGTCGGATTGACGCTGGCCAGCAGATCGCTGCCGGACGAAACCTGTTGGTTCTTCACCCCGCCGGCGATGCTCTCCACATGCCCGGCCAGCATGTGCGGCTCCCCCATCAGCCGGAGGCGGACCCGATCGCCGATCTCGATACGCGGCAGCCGCGTCTCCTCAAAATACGCATCGATCCGCAGTGTGTCGGTATCAACCAGCGCCGTCACTGCCTTACCCGCAGTGACATAATCCCCCGGCCGGAGGCTGAAATTGCTGATGATGCCGTTCACCGGCGCGGTTACCTGCGTGCGCTCCAGGTTCAGCGCCGCAACGTCCCGGTCCGCCATCGCCTGCTGGTACAGCGCCGCGTCGCCCTGCTGCGTCGCCTGCGCCTGCTCCACCTGCTGGCGGCTGATCTCGGTCGTCGTCAGGGAGGTATAGCGCGCCAGGTCCCGGTTCGCCTGCTCCAGCGCCGCCAGCCGGCTGGCCACCACCGCCTGCGCCTGGCGCAGCGCCAGCTCGAACCGCGCCTGGTCAACCACGAACAGCACGTCGCCGCGGTGCACCACCTGGTTGTCCTGCACCCGCACTGCGCTGACCAGGCCCGAGACATCCGGCGTCACGCCCACGATGTCCGCCGCCACCTGCGCATCGCGCGTCCACGGCTCCTCCTCGTAATAGACCCACAGCCGCCAGCCGATCACCGCCGCGATCGCCACCACCGCCAGCGTGACGGCTACGCGCAGCAGCAGCGCGGGCCGTCTCATCGCCACCCCGCTTCATTGCCGACCCAGACAACCAGCCCGAGCAGCAGGACATACAGTCCCAGATCGAACAGCGGCCGGTGCCAGACGAAACGGTACACGCCCGCCCAGGTGAGCCCGCGCCGAAGCAGCGTATTCAGCAGAAACGCCGCCCCCGCAGCACACAGCAGCCCGGGAATGTACACACCCGACAGGTCCAGCTCGCTTCTCATGCCACTCCGATCTCCGGCGCGCCGGCCTGCGGGAACAGCCCGCGCCTGATACCGATCAGCCCCAGCAGCGCATCCGCTCGGCCCGGCCCCGGCGGCACCTGGGCCACCTGCCGCAGCGCCGCGTCGATCAGCCCCAGCAGCCGAGCCCGCGGGCTCGCCCCCGTGCCACGCGACGCCCGGAACCGATAGTCGGCCGCCAATGTATCCAGCATCGCGTCGATCCGCTCCCGTTCCGCCGGCCCCAGATGGTGGCGGGACCGCCGCAGGTCGATGATGTTCAGGCCGATGCGAATATCCGCCAGCGCGTCCGCGGCTGCCAGCGCCGAACGAGGGTCGCCCTCGGCCAGCCGCGGTGCGATCAGCGCCAGCCGGTCCAGCATCAGCCCGACATAGCGCGGACGGTCCTGGTTGCCGCGCCGCTCCGCAGCCTCCGCCAGCTCCCGCCAGATGACCCGCAGCAGCCGCCGCGAACTGAACTCCGCACCAACCGAGCGGATCAGCCGCGTGATCACCGCCGCCACCACCAGCCCGAGCACGAACGCGGTCCCGCTGTTCACGAAGCTCGGGAAATCGCCCGAATAGCTCTCCTGCAGCGCCAGCAGCGTCGTGCCGTTCGCGGTAAACCCACGCCCGAAATTCGCTGTCTCAGGCACCGAAACCAGCACGCCGCCCAGGATGTAGAGCGGCGCGAGCACCAGCACCAGCCCGGCAAACGTCGTCGTCGCCGGCAGCACCCCGAACAGCAGCAGGCAGTCGGCCGTCACCCCCACCAGCGAGGCCTGCAGGAAGGTCACGATCGACGGCACCGGGTCGTCCTGCGCCGCGAAGAAGCTGCAGGCGACCGCCACCATCTCGGCCGCGACATATCCGTCAGGCCAGGCCGTCGCAATCCATGCCGCGCAGACCAGCAGCACCGCCGCCACCGCAGCCACCGCCGACAGCAGCGCCATCCCTGCATCCCGGTGCCACGCCTGCGCCGCGGTACCCTCCGGCGCGAACGACAGCGGCGTCGGCACCCCGTCTTCCTGCGCCATCTCGCGCCGCAGGATCGCGCAATCGCCCCGGATCAGCACCAGTTCCCGCATGCGCAGCAGCAGATTGCTGAGCAGCACGCCGGACCAGTCGGCGCGCTGCGCCGTTTCGGCCTCCAGCGCATCGATGCGTGGTACCAGCTCGCCGGGCGGCCGTAGTGGATGGCCGACCCAGGCCGCCAGATCGGCAGCAAGCGCCTCGGCTTCCGCCGGCATCTCCGCGCCCGGCGCCCGCAGCGCCGCGATGCGGTCGGCGATCGAGGCCAGGATCGGCAGCAGCAGCACCATGCGCTGGCGCAGCAGCGCGAAACGCTGCGTCTGCCAGGGCGTCGCATCGAACCCCAGATGCCCGGCCAGCGTGTCGATCTCCACCGTATCCGCGGCCAGCCGCCGAGCATACTCGCCGGTATCGGGAAGGCCGTGCAGTGCATCCACCGCCCAGCGCCGGGCGTTGCCCAGCCAGGCACCGAGCCGCGCCGTCAGCGCCACGCTGACTGGCCGCGGAAAGATCACGGTGGCGACGAGTGTGGCGCTGGTAATGCCCAGCCCGATCTCCTCCACCCGCGTCACCGCGGTATCAAAGATGGCGCTCGGCGCCGAAACCGACGGAAACCCGACGATCGCCCCGGTATAGCCCGCCAGCATGAACGCATAGCTGCGCGGCGTGCGGTCCAGCAGCGCGACATACAGGCACACCCCAGTCCACAGCGCGAGCGCCAGCGACAGCAGCACCGGCGCGTTCGACAGCGGCGGCACCAGCGCGACCGCCGCCATCGCCCCCGCGATCGTGCCGCAGCCGCGATAGATCGCCTTCGACCGCGTCGCCCCCGAGAGCGGTTGCGAGGCAATATACGCCGACGCCAGCGCCCAGTACGGCCGCTCCAGCCCCAGGCTCATCGCGACGTACAGCGCCAACATGGCCGCCACGAACGTCTTGCAGCCGAACATCCAATCGCGCAGGGTGGGCCAGCACATGCCGCTCTGGCTAGACCAGATCGCCGAACGGCGGAACGCGAGAGCGCGTGACCGTGCCATCCCGATTGCCTGGGATCAGCAGGATAGCCCGCACCCAGCAACCGCCGCACCCGCTTCCCCCACCTGCTTCGTGTCCCCCACCCGCTTCGTGCCTTCGTGCCTTCGTGGTGAGATCAAAACGACACCCACCCGCACCACCCCCGCCAATGCCCCACCCCAGCCATTCCACCCCATAAGCGAGGACAACCAGCAATGGACCGGTTCGTAATCCT
>DASQVN010000523.1:0-5560 GCA_035640755.1 Rhodopila sp. | reverse complement strand
CCGGATGCCTATCTGGCCGCCCTCGAACAGCAAGCGCGACAGCTAATTTTGCCAGCCTAGTTTTTTTGACGGATTCGCCTCACACGGTCACACGCTAATACCCTCGCTCCCAGTCCACCACGTTGTGCAGCGGCGCGCCGTCCAGCCAAGCCCGTAGATTGGCGCAGAACAGCGTGATCCCTTCATGCCGGCTCTCATCGGAGCCGGCTGAGATGTGTGGGGTGATCAGCACCCGCGGGTCCGCCCATAACGTCTCCTGGGGCGGGCGTTCGAACTCGCCGACATACACATCCAGCACGACCCCACGCAGCCGGTCCTGCCACAGCGCCTCGACCAATGCGTCCTCATCAATGATCTCGCCCCGCGCAACATTCACCAAGATCGCGCCTGGCTTCATCAGGCCGAAGCGGTGGCGGTTCAGCAGCTTCTCGGTGTCGGGCGTCAGCTGGCAACATACCGCAACGGCATCGGCCGCCGGCAGCAGCCGATCCAGATCGGACGCACCGCCGATTTCGGCAAACCCCGGCGGCAGGTCGCCGGACGGACGCGTCCGCCGGGTACCTACGACCCGCATGCCCAGCGCGGCACAGAGGCGGCCGACTTCCTGCCCGATCCCGCCGGCGCCAATGATGCAGGCAGTCTTACCCTCGAGCAGGATCGGCCGGTAGGCGCCGCGCGCCTGGAATGCGCCAGCCTGTCGCTCCTCGGCCGCGTGGCTCAGGCCCTTGGCCATGTGCAGGATGCCCGCCACCGCGTACTCGGCGATGGGCAGCGGGTTCGCCGCCCCGCGGGAGGTCGTGACGACCACATCGCTCCCCCAGATATCGCCGCGCACCAGATTACTGGCGCCGGCCGGCATCTGATGAAACCACTTCAGCCGCGGCGCCCGCGTGCGCAGATCCAGCGGAAACGGGAAACCGCCCAGCACGATGTCGGCCTCCGCCAGCAGGCGGTCCCGTTCGGCGCGGGTACCCTGCCCGTCTGCATCTCGCCGCAGGTAGCGTTCCGACGTAAAGCGCGGCCACGCATCACGGTACTCGCCGTCGAACCATCCGCCGGCATCAATCAGCCGGATGCGCGGATCCACCGCCTCGATACGGGCGCGGTCCTGCGCGGAAATCCGCTGGATCGTCAGAATTGTAATGGTGTGCATCGGGTGGCCTCCCCGGATGAAGGACGGATCCTCGCCGCGCCGTGCGCAACCGCTCACGCGCGAGGAGCACGCGCCGTCTCCGTCATCTGCACCAGTTCCCGCCGCACGTCATCCGGCGTGCTGACCGGCGCGGACCAGGCGTAGCGGACGACACGCTCCCCCAGCGCCAGGTCGAAGCCGTCGACGTCCGCGGTCACCATCTGCCACGCACCGGGCTCCCCCGCGATCAAGGCCAGCGCATCGGCGTGATCCTGGTTGCAATGGCTGATGATCCGGTCCTCGACTGCCGCGATCGCCGCCACCGCTGCGGCATCGGGCAGCAAGTCACGTCCCTTCAGCCGGCGCGCCCGGCCGAACCCGCTGACCAGTATGCCGCCCTCGGGCACGATCCGCCAGGTTGAGAAGTCGGCGAAGTCGGCATACAGGGCGGCGTAGGGGTGTACACGCAGATATCGGGCCTTCAGCGTCGGATCGCTGACCATCACCGCCTGCCCAATGATGCTGACACGCGGCGTGGTCTGAGGGTTCGGACCGACCGGGACGCCCGACACCATGATGCTGCAATGCGCGTCAACCATCAGATGCCGCGTATGCTCCGACAGGCGCGAGATCAGGATCAGCAGCGCCCCGTCCGGCATACAGGCCGGGGTCACCAGCGACGCGAACGGCTGTCCGTCGCTGATCGTCGCTATCGTGCCGCCTCGCGCCGCCCGCAGCAGGCGGCGTGCCTCCCAGGCCGGTGGAGCAGAGGCTGCACTCTCCGCTGGTTCAGTTGCCATGGTCAGTTGCCATAATTTGTTCACTCGTGTTCCGCAATCCGCCATATTCAACTGCCATATGGTGGGCGCAAGCTATGGTGCCGGTTGAACGACTCGCAAGGAACGCACGATGAAGCAGACCATCGCCCTGGTCGATGACGACCGCAACATCCTGACCAGCGTCTCCATGACCCTGGAACAGGAAGGCTTCCAGGTTCGCACCTATACGGATGGCGAGAGCGCGCTGCAGGGCCTGACCTCGCGTCCCGTCGACCTCGCGGTGCTCGACATCAAGATGCCCCGCATGGACGGGATGGAACTGCTGCAGCGCCTGCGCCAGCGCAGCACAATCCCGATCATCTTTCTCACTTCGAAGGATGAGGAAGTGGATGAGTTGATGGGGCTACGCCTCGGCGCCGACGACTACATAACCAAGCCGTTCAGCCAGCGCCTGCTGATCGAGCGGATCCGCGCCCTGCTCCGCCGGAACGAAACCGGCAAGGCCGAGGGCTCAGGCGCCGCCCCCACCGGCATCATGACCCGCGGCGACCTTGTGCTGGACGAAACCAAGCACCAGTGCACCTGGCGTGGCCACGACATCCAGTTGACCGTGACGGAATTCTTGCTGGTCAAGGCACTGGCCGCCCGTCCCGGCATCGTGAAAAGCCGCGACCAGTTGATCGACGCCGCTTACGGCGAGAACATCTACGTGGACGACCGCACCATCGACAGCCACGTCAAGCGGATCCGCAAGAAATTCCGCCAGAGTGATGACGAGTTCAACCGTATTGAGACCCTCTACGGCATCGGCTACCGGTACAAGGAGCACTGAGTGCCCGATGGAACCATTTCATCCGGCGGCATCCTCGCCGGCCTGACACGGCGGTCCGCAGCTCCGAGGCGGTTCCGCCAGCGCTGGGTATCGCCCCTGTTGCGGCGCATCCTGATGGTCAACGCCGTGCCGCTCGCGTTGCTGGTTGTCGCGCTGCTCTATCTTGACCAATACCAGAATGGGTTGCTTGAGGCCCAGGTACTGGCGCTCCGTGAACAGGCCCGCGTATTCGCCGGTGCGCTGGGCGAAAGCGCCGTCCGCACCACCGATCCTGACAACCCCAAGCTGGTGCCACAAGTCGCCGCCTCCTTGCTGCGGCGGCTGACCGAGCCCACGCCCGACGCGCAGGCCCGCCTGTACGCACCCGACGGCACGATCCTGGCCGACTCGCGGCAGCGCGAGGGGCCCGGCGGCACCGTCACCACGGAGCCTCTGCCGCCGCCGCTGAGCCACGGGCCAATCGTCGCCAGGATCAGCTGGTTGTACGACCGCGTGCTGTCACTGCTGCCGCATGAGGCGCCGCTCACCATGGTCGATCTCACCCCCACCGCCGGCGGCCCCGAATGGCAGCCCAACGTGAAGGAGGAGTTGCGCCTCAGCAGCGCGGGCAGCAGCAATGAGACACCGCCGTATATCCGACGCACCCGCGACAACCGCCTGCTGGTGACGGTCGCCGTCCCGGTCGAGCGCGACAAACATACCGTCGGCATCATTTCCCTGACCCGTGAGGCGCGGGAGGTCGACCAGAGCCTGTTCACCGTGCGGATGTCGATCCTGGCGCTGTTCGGCATGGCACTGGCCATTACGGTGCTGCTCTCCTGGTATCTCTCGCTGACGATCGCACGCCCCATTCTGCGCCTGGCTGAAGCTGCCGCGGATATGCGCGAAGGCAGTGGCCGGGCCGGCAGCGTGCCGCCGACGTTGCTGATACGGCGTGATGAGATTGGCGCCCTCGCCTCTGCGCTTGCCGACAGCTCCGCCGCGCTGTGGGAGCGGATGGATGCAACCGAGCGCTTCGCCGCCGATGTGGCGCACGAGATCAAGAACCCGCTGTCCTCGATCCGCAGTGCGATCGAAACCCTGATGCGGGTCGAGGATGCCAGCCGCCGCAAGCAATTGCTGACCATCATCGCGCAGGACGTCGTGCGGCTCGACCGGCTGATCAGCGACGTCAGCGACGCATCCCGGCTCGATGCCGAACTCTCCCGCAGCAGCATCCGGCAGGTCGAGGTCGTGCCGATCCTTCGTGCGCTGCAGGAACTGGATGATGCGACGCGCGATGCCGAAAGTGACCCGAAGCTGGAGGTCATTGCGCCGCCAAACGGCGTCACCGTCTGGGCGGTGGAGGATCGGCTGGTCCAGGTGCTGCGGAACCTGATCGGCAACGCGCAATCCTTCAGCCCGCCAGGCGGCCGGATCACGGTGCGGGTGCGCCCCGCCGGCAGCATGGCCGAGCTGTGTGTGGAGGATGAGGGCCCCGGCATCCCGGAAGCCAACCTCGAGCACATCTTTGACCGTTTCTACTCCGAGCGGCCGAAGGGCGAGAGTTTCGGGCAGCACTCGGGACTTGGCCTGTCAATCAGCCGCCAGATCGTGGAAGCTCTGCACGGCCAGATCTCCGCGGAAAACCGGAAGGACGCCAACGGTCGCGTGTCGGGGGCCCGGTTCATCGTCCGCCTACCGATCGTCTGATGCCTCGCGCCATCACAACCTTGATTTCGCCCCCGCGAGGGCCATTGCAGAACCGCGGTTCGGCCAAATATTCGTGCACAGCGAACATTCGCCCTAAAGCCGTGGTTTAATGGCTGGCACTCTGCAACTCCGGGAGGCATACATGCCGTTTGATGGACTTGGCTATGTCACCACGCCCACGAAACCTTCTGTCTGGACGCGGCTATCCAACTTCGTGCTGGGCGCCCCTCCCGTTGCGAAATCGATACCCGTTCAGGCATTTCAGCCGGCTCCTTCGACCCAGCCGAATGAGCTGACGCTGCAGGTTCTGACCGTTGGGCGCGCGTTGATCGAGGATCGCAAGGACTGGGTGCAGCGCCGGTATGAAACTCGCGACGGCCGTCGCTGCGCCGTAGGCGCCCTGCGCGGTGCTGCCCGCATGATGAATCTGCACGGGCCGCAAACCGGCGCGAACACAATATTGTTATCAGTCGCCATGAGCCGCGGCTTCAACGACATCGAGAGCATGAATGACAACTCCAGTCATCGTCAGGTGCTCTCAGCGTTCGATGAGGCCATTGCCCGTGCCCGGCAGTTCGCCAACCAGGGCTGACCTGACCGCCTGACCCGAGCCCGCATCCCGGGCTCGGCTTTTGCGGGGCCGACCTCCTCAGCCCCCGACCGTTCGTGCTGTGTCTCGGACCGGCCCATCCCGGTGCCACGGCTTACCTTGCCTGTCCAAGCACAGGGTAACGATGGCCCGCTAACCCACCTGGTGAGCCGTATGATGTTGGGGGCCATCGTCATCGGCCACCGGCCGCCACTCCCGTTCATCACGCGCCAGCAGTTCATCCGCCTCGGCTGGCCCGTCGGTGCCGGAAGCATAGTTGGGAAATCCCCGCGGGCGGTGCTTCCCCCAGGCGTCCAGCACATCGCCGACGACACGCCATGTCTCTTCGACCATGTCCGCGCGGTTGAACAACGTCTGGTCGCCGATCATCACATCGTAGATCAGCGTCTCATACCCGATGTTCGGTTCCTTCGGGAACCAGTCCGCGTAGCGAAACGACATACGCACCGCCGCCAGATCCACCACGGGGCCTGGGCGCTTGACCTCGAACTGCAGCGCGATCCCTTCGTCCGGCT
>DASQVN010000522.1:0-5067 GCA_035640755.1 Rhodopila sp. | reverse complement strand
GGCATGCTGTATCAGAGCAACGAAAAATTCGATGGCCTGATCGGCACCGAGTTCAATACCTGGCATAGACCGGACGGGTCGCGGCAGGACATCCAGGTCTGGCGGGACCCGGCGCTGGATGCACGGAGTGTCTGCATCCCCGACCCGGACCCTGGCGAGCTCTTCGCCGACATCCGCATGCAGATCTATGGCCTCAACGCCAACGGAACGCCCAGCACGGGCCACCCCACCATGGGCGGCTTCGTTGACAACTACATGCGGCAGCCGCCGACGACCCCAGCGGCCGATCCCTACGCGGTCATGCACTATTTCACGCCCGACCAGGTGCCGGTGATCAGCCAGTTGGCACGCGCCTTCGGCGTTTCCGACCGATGGCACGCCTCTGCGCCGTGCCAGACCTGGCCCAATCGCTTCTTCGCCCACACCGGAACCGCCAACGGCTATGTCAACAATTCGCCGACGCACTTTCCCTATGAGATGGAGACCGTGTTCAACCGCCTGTCGGCCGTCGGCAAGGAATGGCGGATCTATTTCCACGACATCCCGCAGACCACGACTCTGGCGAAGCTCTGGGGGAGCGCGTTCACAGGACATTTCCACGACTTCGCCGAGGATTTTGCCAGTGATGCCAGAGCCGGGAACCTGCCGGCCTACAGCTTCATCGAGCCGCGCTACTTCGTCGATCCGGTCAGGAACCGCATACCAAACGACGAGCATCCGCCCCACAACGTGGCATATGGCGAACGGCTGATCGCTGACGTCTACAACGCCGTCCGCGGCAGCCCCCGCTGGAAGCAGACCCTGTTGGTGATCACCTACGACGAGCATGGCGGCTGCTACGACCATGTGGTCCCGCCGCCGGCCACGCCACCCGACAACCGAACGCCAGACGGGTTTGACTTCAGCACCTTCGGGGTGCGGGTGCCCGCGGTGATCGTCTCACCCTATGTGCCGGCGGGCAGCATCATCCGCCCACCGGGATCGACGCCCTTCGACCATACCTCCATCATCGCCACGCTGCGCAGGCTGTTCGGTATCGCCTCCCTCAGCGCCCGTGACGCTGCCGCCCCGGACCTTCTTGGCACGCTGCATGCGACCCCGGACAACGATGGACCGGCTTCCATTACCGCTCCCGCCATCCCGCCCGCGCCGGCGCAGGTTGCGCGCCTCGCCGCCAAGCCGCCGAACAGCATGCAGAGAAGCCTGGCCACCGCGGCGGTCCAGTTGCCGACCGCTGGCGCGGACCCAGCCGCGCATATTCGCCGCCTGAATGCTGCGCAGGACACTGCCCCGCAGCACGCAACCGCCGCCGATGCCGCCGCGGACGTGACGGCGCATGTGGACGCATTCCTGAACCGCGCCGGATCTGCCGGGGGCTCTACGCCCTGAGACCAGCCGGACGCCGGCGCTCATCGGTCAGCCCAGCGCCTCGGCCAACAGCTCCAGGGCCGTGCGCGCAAACGCCCGCATATTCGCGACCCGGTCGCTGCTGCCCGTCTCCAGCGTGATCGCCTTGGAGAAATCGGGGCCGGTGACCGCAATGCAGGTGTGCCCTGCCTGATCGCCGTAGCGGTTTCCGGTCGGCCCGGTCGCGCCGGTCTCGCCCACCCCCCACCTGGCGTCCAGCCGTTCCCGCACCGTGTCAGCCAGCAGCAGCGCATAGGGCTCAGTGGACGCCCGCTCGATCGGGGAGGGCAGGGGATTCGGGATATCCAGGAGCCCGGTCCGCGCCTGCGCCGTATAGATTACCCCGCCGCCCCGGAAATACGCCGAGGCCCCGGCAACCGACAGCAACGCCGCTGAAATCAGCCCGCCCGTCGATGACTCGGCGATCGCTACGGTCGCATTCGTCTCCTTCAGCCGTGCGCCGATCTTGGCGGCAAGTGGCAGCAGCGTTTCCATGGATGATCTCCCCTTGTTCTTCGGGACGCCGGACCTGGATGCGTCCATAGTCGCGTGCCCCACCCGTCCTGTCCACCCGATGAAAACCCCGATAGGTCCCTTGTCTGGCGCCTCTCCTCTGCCTTTCTTCTTAGTGAGAGGATTGTGTCATGCAGCGCATGAAGACGACACCCATGCCGCCACCACGTCCCGCGGGCTCCCTGCTGGCAGGCGCGATGATCGGTTCTACCATCATGGCGATGGCAGCGCAGGCGATGCTGGTCGGGGCCGGGGCGGCACTCCAGGGGGCTTCGGTCAAACGCCGGTAGCGCGTGTCGCTACGGCGTGGCAAAAGGCAACCATGCCAGATGACCGTATCGCCAGCGAGAGCGCCGCCGTCGCCGCCGAACTGACGGCCGTGATCGTCGCCGTGACCGACGGCGAGCCCATGGTGCTGACTATAGAAAGGGGCGAGGCGCTGCCCTCCGGCCCGTTTGAGCAGTCGCACCGCTCGCTTCAGGCCGGCCTGCGCGCTTGGGTCGAAACCCAGACCCACCATCCACTCGGCTATGTCGAGCAGCTCTACACCTTCGCCGACCAGGGGCGGAAGCAGGGATCGGTCGGCCGCGTCGTCTCGGTCAGCTATCTGGGCCTGACGCGCCAAGCCCCGGTCATGTATGGGTGGGACGCCGAATGGCAGCCCTGGTACCGCTATTTCCCTTGGGAGGATACCCGCGCCACTTGCCCCAAGCAACCCGCCTCCCTGCTGTTGCCGCACTTGCACGCCTGGGCCGCCGCCCCCGACCCCGTCGTGCAACGGGAGCGGGAGCGCCGCATCCGCGTCAACTTCGGCGCTGACGATCAACACTGGAATGAGGAACTGGTACTGCAGCGCTATGAGACGTTGTGGGAAGCCGGCCTGGTGCCCGAGGCCCGGCGGGCGGATGTGGTTCCCTCACCCCAGGCGCGCACCCTGACCGGCCATCCCATGCGCCACGATCACCGCCGCATTCTGGCCACCGGCATCGCCCGGCTGCGCGCCAAGATCAAGTATCGCCCCGTGGTATTCGAACTTATGGCTGAAACGTTTACGTTACTTCAATTGCAACGAACAGTCGAGGCGCTGGCCGGCCGGTCCCTGCACAAGCAGAACTTCCGCCGTCTGATCGACCAGCAGGACCTGGTCGAGGAAACCGGCGGCATTACCACCGGCACCGGCGGCCGCCCGGCCAAGCTGTTCCGCTTCCGGCGTGAGATCCTCGCTGAACGTCAGGTCGCCGGCACCAAGCTGCCTCTGGTGCGCGCTGTCTGAAGTCATCCACGTCACGCTCGGCGCAGACCGCCACGATGGCGGAATAGCCGCCCTCCGCGACTTCGTCGCGGCAAACACGCAACAACCGGAGCCGCGCCTGCCCGTCAGTTCAGCCGCACGTCGATCAGGTGTCGCGGGTCGGGCTGCAACTCTCCTCTCTCCACCCGCTTGACGATATCCGTCAGCGCTGCGTTGGCGGGGGTCGCAATTCCGATCTCCTCGCCCTTGCGCACGATGAACCCGTTCAGGAACTCGATCTCCGTCCGGCGGCCTTTCACCATGTCCTGGCCCATCGACGGCCGGTGCTCGCCGCCGCCCGCCTTGTTGACCTCGTTCAGCCGATGCTCGTCGTATGCCCGCGCTGCCTCAGGATCTCCTTCGCCGGCGCGGGCAATGACCTCGGGGTCGATATGGTGAATTTCTTCCAGCTCGTAGCCCAGCGCCTGACCGACCCGGATCGCCTCGCTGCCCAGCCGAGCGCCGAAGCGGCGCAGGACGTCGTTGCGCAGGATGTCCTTGCTGATCAGTCCGGTGCAGGCCGACATGCCGTTGGCCATCGCGTTCGTCACCAGCTTCGACCACCGCTCACCCCACAGGTTCGAGGTCACCAGCGCCGAGTCCGCCAGCGCGACCAGCCGCTGCACCTCCTGCACCCGTTCGGTAATACGGCCGTGCACTTCTCCGGTACGGAACACGGTGTGCCGCTCTCCGCTCTTGCCTGCCGCGCGGCGCACATGTCCGGGCTCGCACAGGTCGACGGTGATGCTGCTGGCGATGCAGCCGACCACTTTGCCCCAGCCGACAACACTGGCAATCGTCTCTTCATTCATGCAATTTTGCAGTGATACGACAAACCCGTTCGGCGCGAGGTACTGCGCGATCATGGCGGTCGCCCACTGCGTATCGTATGACTTCATGCACACAAACGCGAGATCGAACGGCTGTTCCTTGGCCACCTGCTGCAGCTCGGTCAGGTGCAGTGCACGCACCGGCGTGGACCATTCAGGCACGTCGCGGATATGCGACACTTTCAGTCCCTTGGCCCGCATTGTCTCGACGTTGGCCGGCCAGGGATCAATGAAGGTGACATCCTCCCCCGCCCGGGCCATGTGCGCACCAGCATAGGCACCCACCGCGCCTGCACCCATGATCGCGATCTTGAAGCCCATGGTGTCGCTCCCCCTCCCTGGCCATCCGTCGACGCGCGTGATCGTTTGAGGCAGGCAACATCAGAAAACGTGAGTCACGCGCTCAAACACCGATTCTGACCATGATCCGCACCAGCGAACCGGTCAACCTGAGCGGATCACGCCTCAGTCTGCCGCGGCTGGTGTGAAACGCAACCGCACACGCATGCGGGGGCCATCCCCGGGGAGAGCGCGTGCCGGCCAGTTACGATCGGTTACGCTCGATCAGGTGGAACCGCATTGACGGTGAAAGGGTTCCAGTAAAACATAGCGACGCGCAACGGTGCCCGTTGGCACGATCGCGCACCTCTGCGCGCGAGGCACTATTGCGCGCACGCGGGTCCTGTCTGTGTGCCGCGCGGCACGTCACTGTATCGGAGCGTCAATGTCAAGAAGGCTCGGCCTCGGCGTCCTTGCCCTGCCCCTGTTGCTTGCACTGATTCTTGCCCTGCCGCCACGCGGCGGCCGTGCGCAATCGCCGCCGCAGGGCGTCCCTGTCGCCACGGCAACGGCCGACGTGGAAGACGTTCCAGTCTACCTCTACGGTCTGGGCACCGTGCAATCGCTCAACACGGTGCAGGTCAAGGCGCAGGTCAACGGTGCCTTGATCGCCCTCCCCGTGCACGAGGGGCAGGAGGTCAGGCAGGGCGACATCATCGCCGAGATCGACCCGAGACCCTACAAGGC
>DASQVN010000521.1:0-2877 GCA_035640755.1 Rhodopila sp. | reverse complement strand
TCCCGGTGTTCCAGCTTGGCGGGACGGTGCTGATCACGCGGGGGTTCGACACGGGGGAGACGTTGCGGCTGATCGCCGATCCCTCGGTCGGAGTGACGCATATCTTCGGGGTGCCGGCGAACTTCCAATTCATGATGCAGCATCCGCGCTTTGCGGAAACCGATGTCAGCCGGCTGACCTATGCGGGGGTGGGCGGCGCGCCGACCCCGGATGCAATCCTGCGCACCTGGGCCGCAAAGGGGGTCGCAGTACAGCAAGGGTATGGGATGACCGAGACGGGGCCACTGGTGCTGGCGCTCGACAAGGAGGATGCCGAGCGCAAGGCCGGGTCGGCGGGCAAGCCGGGCCTGCACGTCGCGGTGCGGGTCGTCGATCCCGAGGGGCGTGACGTGCCGCGAGGCACAGTCGGTGAATTGTGGGTCAAGGGACCGGCCATTACCCGGGGATACTGGATGCAGCCGGAGGTCACGGCGGCCTCCTTCACCGACGGCTGGCTGCACACGGGGGATGCGGCGGTGGTGGATGATGAAGGTTATTATTTCATCGTCGATCGCTGGAAGGACATGTACATCTCCGGCGGCGAGAATGTGTATCCGGCCGAGGTCGAGAACGTGCTGTACCAGCACCCGGCGATTGCCGAGGCGGCGGTAATCGGCGTTGCGGATGAACGCTGGGGCCAGGTAGGGCGAGCGGTCGTGGTGCTGAAGGAGGGGATGGCGCTGAGCGAGGATGAGGTGGTGGCGTACTGCGCGGCGGGCCTGGCGCGGTACAAGCTGCCGCATTCGGTGGTGTTCACCGATGCGCTGCCGCGGAATGCGACCGGGAAGGTGCACAAGCCGACGCTACGGCAGCGCTATGGGGGCTGAGTTGTGGCGACGTCCGGAACGGACTAACGTTTCGGTTTCGACCTACGGGAGCATCGTTGCGTGGACAAAGCCCTGCATGACACGCTGACCGCGTGGCGCCGGCATCTGCACGCACATCCTGAACTCACCCTGCATGAGCGGGAGACCTCGGCCTTCGTACAGGCTCGGCTGCAGGAGCTGGGGATTCCGTTCACGGCCGGCGTGGGCGGGCACGGGGTGGTGGCGACGATCAGCCGGGGGCATTCGAACCGGTCGGTCGGGCTGCGGGCGGACATGGATGCGCTGCCGATCCAGGAGGCCAGCGGGGTGCCCTATGCGTCACGCTCGCCGGGGGTGATGCATGCGTGCGGGCATGATGGGCACACGACGTCCTTGTTGGGGGCGGCAGCGTTGCTGATGGCGGATACGAGCTGGTCGGGCACGGTGCAGCTTGTGTTCCAGCCGGCCGAGGAAGGCGGCGGCGGCGCGAAGAGCATGATCGCCGATGGGTTGTTCGAACGGTTCCCGATGGAGCGGATCTTTGGTTACCACAACTGGCCGGGGCTGGAGGCCGGCATGGTGGCGGTGCATGAGGGGCCGGTGATGGCGTGCGGGTACCGGGTCTATATTACCGTCACCGGTCATTCCGGACATGCGGGGCTGCCGCATATGACGCGCGACCCGATGGTGGCCTCGGCGCATCTGCTGATCGCGCTACAGTCGATCGTGTCGCGCTCGGTTGATCCGCTGGACAGTGCGGTGGTGACGATCGCGACGATGCAGGCCGGGTCCGCGGCGAACCAGATCCCGGACCAGGCGGTGATGCGCGGCACGATGCGGGCGCTGCGGCAGGCGGTTCGGGAACAGGTGGAGCAGGCGATCCAGCGCATCGCCGAGGGTATCGCGAGGACGTTCGACGTGGGGATCCGGGTGGAGACGCCGCGGGGGAATCCTGTCACGGTGAACTCGCCCGTCGAACGGGATCTGGCGGCGGAAGCGGTGATGGCGGCGGGGCTGCCGCTGCGGCGTGACCTGCTGCCCGCGATGACGGGGGAGGATTTCGCCTGGTACCTGGAACAGCGGCCGGGTGCGTTCGTCTGGATCGGCAACGGGCCGGCAGACAATGGGCGGGAGCTGCACAACGCGCAGTATGACTTCAACGATGCGATCCTGCCGGCGGCTTCGACGTATCTGGCGATGGTTGCGAAGCGGGCGTTGGGGAACTGAACCTTTTGGAAACCTGGGGACAGGCGGACGGTTGAGTCCTGTGACCAAGGCCGCCCCTGGCTGTCGGCAGATGGACTGCCGGTGGTGGGGACGCTATAGCCGATGGGACATAACCGAATCGAGGAGACAGCCGTCATGTCCGTGATCGAACAGCCCCGCCAAGCTGCCAGCGCGCTGCGGCAGGCGAAAATGTTGATTGATGGGGCCTGGGTCGATGCGGCTTCAGGCGCCACGCTGACGGTCGAGAACCCGGGACGGCGCACGCCGATTGCGACGATCCCGCGCGGCGGGGCCGAGGACGTGGACCGTGCGGTACGGGCGGCGCAGCGGGCGTTTCCGGCCTGGGCGAAGGTGCCGCCACGGCAGCGGGGGCGAATGCTGCTGCGCATTGCCGATATGCTGGAAGCGCGCGTCGAGGAGATGGCGCGGACCATCGCCGAGGAGACCGGGAATGCGATCCGCACCCAGGCACGCAGCGAGGCGACGCTGACGGCGGACATCTTCCGCTATTTCGGCGGGCTCGCAGGCGAGCTGAAGGGCGAGACGATCCCGCTGGGCGAGAACGTGCTGTCCTATACGCGCCGGGAGCCTCTGGGCGTGGTGGGCGCGATCATTCCGTGGAACGCGCCGGTGCTGCTGGGGGCGCTGAAGATCGCCCCTGCCCTGTGCGCGGGCAACACGCTGGTGCTGAAGGCGGCGGAGGATGCGCCGCTGGGCGTACTGCTGATGGCGGAAATCTGCCAGGACTTCCTGCCGCAAGGCGTGCTGAACGTGCTGACAGGGCCGGGCGAGGAGTGCGGCGGGC
>DASQVN010000520.1:0-7391 GCA_035640755.1 Rhodopila sp. | reverse complement strand
CGGTTGGGTTGTGCGTACGGGACCGTTCACCACGGGGGACGCGGAGGGAGCGGAGGGCCGCGGAGGAGGGTTGAGGTTCTGTGGTGGGGCTGGGGGTAGGACGTTGCGGGGTTTGTGCGGTTGGGGTCGTTTCGGGTGGCGCCGCCTGTGGGTGGATGGCCGGGTCAAGCCCGGCCATGACGAGTACGCAACGCTCTGCCGTGACCGATAGGTAGCGGCGGCCATGACGGATAGGTAACGGCGGCGGCGTTAGATTATGCTGTCTGCGAGATGTTTTCCTGCCAGGCGTTCATCTGCATGGGTTAGGCGGCCTGGCGTAGGATCTGCGTCGCCTCGGACTTGATCATGTCGGCGCCTTTTTCGGCGATCATGATGACGGGCGCGTTGGTGTTGCCGGAGGGGACGGTAGGCATGATGGAGGCGTCCACCACGCGTAGGCCCTCGGTGCCGTGCACGCGCAGATGGTCGTCCACCACGGCCATGGGGTCGGGCCCCATCCGGCAGGTCCCGATGACATGGTAGGTGGTCTGGCCGTTGCGGCGGGCGAAGGCGAGCCATTCGTCGTCGGTCTGCACCCGCTCGCCGGGGTTCATTTCATAGGCGCGGTAACGGTCCATGATGCGGTTGTTGATGATGCGGCGGCCGATCTTCATGCCGTCGACCAGCACACGCTGATCGATTGGGTCGGCAAGGTAGTTGGCGCAGATGCGGGGCGCCTCCATCGGGTCGGCGGAGCGGGTGTGGATCGAGCCTTTTGATTCGGGGCGGCACTGATAGACCGTCAGGGTCATGCCGGGCTCGCGGTCCAGCACGCGGGTCTGGGCGTTGCCGTAGCTGGCGTGGGCGAAATGGAACTGGACATCGGGTTCCTCCAGCTCCGGCCTGGTCTTGACGAAGCCGTAGGCGATGCCGGCGGTGAAGGTCAGGATGCCGCGGCGCTGGGTGTAGTACTTGACGACCTCTTTCGCGAGAGACAGGCCGCGGCTTCGTTCGTTCAATGTCACGGGCAGCTTGACGCGCCAATTCATTCTTGGCGCGTAGTGGTCGCGGTAGTTCTCCCCGACCCCGGGCAAGGCGTGCAGGACCTCGATGCCGGCGGCGGAGAGGATATCGGGGTTGCCGATGCCGGAGAGTTCCAGGATGTGCGGCGATTTCACCGCACCGGCGGACAGGATGACCTCGCGGCGGGCGCGGGCGGTCTTCTGTGTGCCGCCCTGGGTGTAGGCGACGCCGACGGCGCGCTTGCCCTCCAGCAGGATCTTCGTCGTATAGGCCTCGGTCTCGACCTTCAGGTTGGGGCGGCTGCGCGCGGGGTGCAGGAAGCCGCGGGCGGTTGACCAGCGCTCGCCGTTCTTCTGGGTGACCTGGAAGTAGCCGAAGCCCTCCTGGTGGCCGTTGTTGTAGTCCTTGTTGCGGGGGAAACCTTCGTTTACGGCGGCATCGATGAAGGCATCCAGCAGTTCGGCGCGTTCGCGCATGTGGTCGACGTGCAACGGGCCGCCTCGGCCGCGGGATGCATCCCCGCCGGGGGTGAAATGTTCCGACTTGCGGAAATAGGGCAGCACCGCCTCATACGACCAGCCGCGGTTTCCGTATTGCGCCCAGGTGTTGTAGTCGAGCGGGTTGCCGCGGACATACAGCATGCCGTTGATCGAGCTCGATCCGCCCAGGGTCTTGCCGCGGGGGATCGGCACGCGGCGGTTGGCGGCGTTCGGCTCCGGCTCGGTTTCGAAGTTCCAGTTGAAGCGCGGATTGTTCAGCAGCTTGGTGAAGCCGGCCGGGATGTTGATCCACATGGAGGCGTCCTTCGGCCCGGCCTCCAACAGCAGCACTGTGGCCGACTGGTCCTCGGTCAGCCGATTCGCCAGCACACACCCGGCCGAGCCGGCGCCGACTATGATGTAATCGAACTCCACTACGTCTCTCCCCCTTCGCGCGCATCCTATACCGCCCCCGGCGGGCATGACAAAGCGCGGCGTTGCCCCGGACCCCACCAGAGGGCGCTGCCCTCTGGACTCCCGCCAAGGGCCGCGGGCCCTTGGATCCCGGGACTGGCCGTTGTGAAGGAGGGGCCAACCCGGACCTTGCACCTGCACGATCGGCCCCTCCTTCACAACGGCCAAGGTGTGGGATTGCAAAGGCTCGGCCTTTGCTGGGGGGTTCAGGGGGGCAACGCCCCCCTGATGGGCCGGGCACACACCACGTCTTTGCCGTGCCGGGCCGGGTGTGGCAGAGGGAGCGGCATGGTGCGATTTTCGGGTTGGGCGTTGGTTCGGCATGGGGCTGGGCGGGCGTGGCCGCCGCAGTGGCGCGATGCTCGGCCGCGGCCGGCGTATGACGTGGTGATTGTTGGGGCTGGTGGGCATGGGCTGGCGACGGCGTATTACCTGGCGCGGGAGCATGGGGTCCGGGACGTTGCCGTCCTGGAGAAGGGATGGCTTGGCGGCGGGAACACCGGGCGGAACACGACGATCATCCGGTCCAACTATCTGCGGCCGGAGAGTGCGGCGCTGTATGAGCATGCGCTGAAGCTGTGGGAAGGGCTGGCGCAGGAGCTGAACTACAACGTCATGTATTCGCCGCGCGGGGTGCTGATGCTGGCGCACACGCATCACGACGTGCAGGTGTTCAAGCGGCATGTGCATGCCAACCGGCTGCAGGGGATCGACAACGAATGGCTGACGCCGGCGCAGGCGAAGGCGTTCTGTCCGCCGCTGAACATCGGGCCCGACGCGCGGTTTCCGGTGCTGGGCGCGGCGCTGCAGCGGCGCGGCGGGGTGGCGCGGCATGATGCCGTGGCGTGGGGCTATGCCCGGGCGGCGAGTGCGATGGGCGTCGATATCGTCCAGAACTGCGAGGTGGTCGGGATTCATCGGGGGCCCTCGGGTGCGGTAACGGGGGTCGAGACGACGCTTGGGACGATTGCCGCCCGGCGGGTCGCGGTGGTCGCGGCCGGGCACACGAGCGTGGTGATGGACATGGCGGGGGTGCGCATGCCGCTGGAGTCGTTCCCGCTGCAGGCGCTGGTGAGCGAGCCGGTGAAGCCGGTGATGCCGTGCGTGGTGATGTCGAACACCGTGCACGCCTACATCTCCCAGTCCGACAAGGGGGAACTGGTGATCGGCGGGGGGACCGACGCCTACACGTCCTACAGCCAGGCGGGCGGGCTGCATGTTTCATGCGAGACGCTGGCGGCGGTCTGTGAGCTGTTCCCATCATTCCGGCGGCTGCGGATGTTGCGCAACTGGGGCGGGATCGTCGATACGACGCCGGACCGCTCGCCGATCATCGGACTGACGCCGGTGCCGGGGCTGTATGTGAACTGCGGCTGGGGGACGGGCGGGTTCAAGGCGACGCCGGGCTCGGGCCAGGTGTTTGCGGCGACGATCGCGCGGGGGGAGCCGCATCCGCTGGCGGCGCCGTTCGCGCTGGAGCGGTTTGCCACCGGGCACCTGATCGATGAGGCCGCGGCGGCGGCGGTGGCGCACTGATGCTGCTGATCCCCTGCCCCTGGTGCGGCCCGCGGCCGGAGAACGAATTTCGCTACGGCGGACAGGCGCATGTTGTCAGGCCGGCCGATCCCGCGGCGGTGAGCGATGCCGTGTGGATCGGTTACCTGTACCTGCGCGACAATTCGAAGGGACGGCATGCGGAACGGTGGCGGCACATTCATGGGTGCGGCCGGTTCTTCAACTGCATTCGGGATACGGTGACGGACCGGATCGTCGCGACCTATCGGCCTGACCAAGCGCCCCCAGCATGGGTGCCCCCATCATGAGGCAGGCGTTCCGCACCGGGGCGGGCGGGCGGATCGACCGTGACCGGCCCTTGAGCTTCACCTTCGACGGACGGCGCTACCAGGGGTATGCGGGGGATACGCTCGCCTCGGCGCTGCTGGCGAACGACGTGCAGCTTGTCGGGCGGTCGTTCAAGTATCATCGCCCGCGCGGGATCATGGCCGCCGGATCGGAGGAGCCGAACGCGCTGGTCACGGTCGATCGGGGCGGCGGGCGGGTCACACCGAACCTGCGGGCGACGCAGGTGGAGCTGTATGACGGGCTGCGGGCGCGCAGCCAGAACCGCTATCCGTCGCTGCGCTTCGATCTGGGTGCGCTGGCCGGTCTGGCCTCGCCGCTGCTGTCGGCGGGGTTCATCTACAAGAGCTTCATGCGGCCGGCCTCGTTCTGGCGGCGGGTGTATGAACCGGCGATCCGGCGGATGGCCGGGCTGGGGCGGGCGCCGTCGCGGCCGGACCCGGATAATTACGCGCACCAGTTCGCACATTGCGACGTGCTGATTGTTGGCGGCGGGCCGGCCGGCCTCGCCGCGGCGCTGGGCGCGTGCGTCACGGGCGCGCGGGTGATGCTGTGTGACGAGCAGGCGGAGCTGGGCGGTTCGCTGCTCGCGGCGCCGGATGTGATGATCGACGGCTGGCCGGCGCCGGAGTGGACGCGCGAGGCGCTGGAGACGCTGGCCGAGAGGGTGGTGCTGCTGCCGCGCACCACGGCGTTCGGCTGGTATCCGGGCAACATGATCGGGCTCGTGGAGCGGCTGACCGATCATCTGCCGAGTGTGCCGCCGAATATGCCGTGGGAGCGGCTGTGGCAGGTGCGGGCCGGGCGAGTGATCCTGGCGACCGGGGCGATCGAGCGGCCGATGGTCTTTCCCGGCAATGACCGGCCCGGCACGATGCTGGCCGGCGCGGCGCAGGTCTATCTGCACCGCTACGGCGTCAAGGTCGGGCGGCGCGCGGTGGTGGTGACGGCCGATGACAGCGGCTACTATCAGACGATCAGCCTGCATGCCGGGGGGCTGAGCATCGCGGGCATTGTCGATCAGCGGCCGATGGCCGGAAACCGGGCGGCGGAGGCCGCGCGGGCCGCGGGGATCCCGGTGCATGCCGGGACGATCATTACCGGGACGGAGGGGCGGATGCGGGTGCATTCCGTGCGCCTGTCGAACGCGACCGGGGTGATCCCGTGCGACACGGTGCTGATGGCGGGCGGATGGACGCCAACCGTGCAGCTTGCCGGCCAATCGCGTGAGGGGCTGATGTTCGACCCCGGCTCCGGCACGTTCCTGCCGACGGATAATGCGGTGGGGGCCTGCGCGGGCGAGTTCGATCTGGCGGCGTGCCTGCGTGACGGGGTTGCAATGGGCGGCAGCGAGGCCCGGACATTCGAGGTGACCGGGTGGTTCGGTGCAGCGCCCCCAGGAACGCCAATATCCGGGCCGCCGGCGCCGGGCCTGCTGCATCCGCGTGCGTTTGTCGATTTCCAGAATGACGTGACAACCAAGGACCTGGAGACCGCGGTCGACGAAGGGTTCGTCTCGATCGAGCATATGAAGCGCTACACGACGACGGGGATGGCGACCGACCAGGGCAAGACCGCGAACCTGAATGCGCTGGCGACGGTGGCGAACCTGACCGGGCGGAGCATGGATGCCGTCGGGTACACGACGTTCCGGCCGCCCTACACGCCGGTGACGTTCGGCGCGTTCGCCGGGCCGTTTCGGGGCGAGCTTTATGCCCCGGTACGGCGGCCGCCGATCGCCCTGCCGGAGGGGGCGGTGCTGGAGGATGTCGGCACGTGGAAGCGGGCGCGGTGCTTTCCTCGGGCGGGGGAGACGGCGGAGCAGGCGGTGGCGCGGGAATGCCTGGCGGTGCGGAATGACGTCGGGGTATTCGATGCCTCCACGCTGGGCAAGATCGATGTGGCGGGGCCGGATGCGGCGGCGTTCCTGAACCGCATCTACACCGGCGACTATACGCGGCTCGGCGTTGGGCGGTGCCGCTATGCAGTGATGCTGGGCGAGGACGGGTGCATCCGGGACGACGGCATCATCACCCGGCTGGCGAACGACCGGTTCCATGTGACCACCACGACCGGTGGCGCCGACCTCGTGCTGCATCACATGGAGGATTACCTGCAGACCGAGTTTGCCTCGCTGCGGGTGTGGCTGACCTCGGTAACCGAGCAGTGGGCGGTGATCGCGGTGCAGGGGCCGAACGCGGCGGCGCTGCTGGCGCCGTTCACGCGCGGCATCGATATGGGTGCGATGCCGCATATGAGCATGCGGGAGGGGCATATCGGCGATGTGCCGATCCGGCTGTTCCGCGTCAGCTTCACCGGGGAGAGCGGGTTCGAGATCAACCTGCCGCCGCCCGAGGCGCAACGGGTCTGGGATACGCTCGTCGAGCGCGGCGCCGTGCCGTACGGCACCGATGCGATGCACGTGCTGCGGGCGGAGAAGGGATACATCATCGTCGGGCAGGAGACGGACGGGACGGTGACCCTGTCCGATGTCGGGCTGGAGTGGCTGGTGCCTCGGCACAAGGGGGACTTTGTCGGGAAGCGATCGCTGTCGCTGCCGGCACTCGGCGGGCCGGATCGGCAGCAGCTTGTCGGGCTGCTGCCGGCGGATGGCTCGGTGGTGCTGGAGGAAGGGGCGCAGGTCACAGAGGCGGCGGGCGGGCCGTCGATCGGGCATGTGACCTCGGCGTACTACAGCCCGACGCTGGGGCGCGGCTTCGCACTGGCGCTGGTGGCGGGCGGGCGGAGCCGGATCGGTGCGGTGCTGCACGTGCCGGACGGCGGACGGGGTGTCAGCGTCAGCGTCACTGAACCGGTGTTTCATGATCCGCAGGGCGAGCGGCTGCGTGTGGCGGGTGTGCCGTTTGCCAGGTTCGAGGAGTTGCTGCCGGCGCAGGGGGATCCGGCACAGGTGGCTGTGCCGGTGGAGTCGGTGACGCTGCGGGCGCCGGCGCCGACCATCCGGCTCTCGGTGCGGGCCGGGGCGGCAGGGGCGACGGCGATCGGGCTGGCGGTCGGGGTGCTGCTGCCGACGGTGCCGTGCCGATCGGTGATCGCGCGGGACCGGGCGGCGCTGTGGGTCGGGCCGGATGAGTGGCTGATTTATGCACCGCCGGAGGCGGCGGACCTGGTGTCGGTGGCAGCCTCGGCGGGGGCAGCCTCGGCGGGGGGCGGCAGCATCACCGATGTGTCGCACCGGACGCTGGCGCTGGAGATCGCAGGGCCGCGGGCGACCTGGTGCCTGAACGGGTACTGCGCGCTGGACCTGGATATGCACGCGTTTCCGGTGGGGGCATGCACGCGGACGCTGCTGGGCAAGGCGGAAGTGATGCTGTGGCGGATGGCGGGGGACATCTTTCATGTCGATGTGCCCCGGTCCCTGTTTCCTTACGTGTGGGCGTGCCTGGAGGAGAGTCGGCGGGTGTTTCTGTAGGGTTCGTGAGGCCGTGGAATGTTTTTCAACACGGAGTCCACGGGAGATAGCGGAGGGCCGCGGAGTTGGGACGGGGGGTTAGGCGCGCTGGAGCATGCTGTCGGCGACGGCGATCAGGGCGGACAGCAAGATCAGGCTCCGCG
>DASQVN010000519.1:0-2541 GCA_035640755.1 Rhodopila sp. | reverse complement strand
ATCGGCGGCCAGACCGACAGCCAGGCGGTGCAGATCACGGCAGCCGTCACCGGCACCCGTTCGATCAACGCGATGAACGCGCTGGCCACCCTGACGACGGGTGCCGACGCCGCCACGGTTGCGGCGGTGAAGGAGGCCGGCATCCTGACCGGTATCGGCACCAGCCGGCCGACGCTGCAGACGGCAGTGACAGCCGATCTGCCGATCGCGCTGGCGGCCTTGGGGACGGCGGCGGGAGGGTATGTCGCGTCCGGAACGGCAACCTCGGCCGCCGACGTCGATCTCTCGGCCTATGATCCAGCCGCGGTGGGCAGCTCTGTGGCCGCCGGAACCTTCGCCAATCCTGCCAACTCCCTCGCGGCGGCGCTGCTGCTGCTGGGCGGGCAGGGGATCGGTGCCTTCCGTGCCGCCGGCCTCCAGACGAGCCAGGCGGCGGCCACCCGGGCCTACAGCATCACCCGGAATCTCTGATCGGCCAATCCCCACGTCATACGTCCCCGCGCCATAGGCCCCCGGCTTGCCGGTGCGGTCTGCCGCGCCTAGGGTCCGCCCCGTCCCGATCATCCGCCAGACAAGCCAGGAGGACGCAGCATGGCCGAGATCCCCAACCGTCCCGAATATCAGAGCGAACTGTTCCAGAAGGGCCTGAAGGTCCGCCGCGAGGTGCTGGGGGCCGAGTACGTCGATGCCTCGCTGGCTCGCGCCGACGATTTCAACGCGGCGTTCCAGCAGATGACGACCGAGATCGCCTGGGGCATGTGCTGGGCGCGGCCGGGCCTCGACCGGAAAACGCGCAGCATGATCAACCTGACGATGCTGTCGGCGCTGAACCGCGGCGCCGAGCTCCGGCTGCATCTGAAGGCGGCGCTGACCAACGGCGTGACGCGCGATGAGATCAAGGAAATCCTCATGCAGGTCGGCGCCTATTGCGGCATTCCCGCCTGCCTGGAGGCGTTCAAGATCGCCACCGAGGTGTTCAAGGAAGTCGATTCCCAGAAAGGCTGACCCGCGATGACCACCATCGGCTTCGTCGGCACCGGCAATATGGGGTGGCCGATGGCCGCCTGCCTGGTGAACAAGGGGTTCACCGTTCACGTCAACGACTCGCGGCGCGAGGTGGCGGAGAATTTCGTCCAGCAGGTCGGCGGGTTTGCCCCGGACTCGCTCCGCCAGCTCGCCGCCGGGGCGGAGATGATCGTCACCATGCTGCCCACCAGCGCGATCGTCGAGCGCGTGCTGATGGAGGGGGACGACAACCTCTTCGCCGGCATGAAGCCGGGCACGATCATCATCGAAATGAGCTCGGGCGTGCCCTCGGCGACGCAGAAGCTGGCCGAGAAGGTGGCCGAGCTGGGCGGGGTGCTGGTCGATGCGCCGGTCTCGGGCGGGGTGCCGCGGGCGAAGACCGGGCAGCTCGCCATCATGGTCGGCGGCGATCCCGCGGCGATCGAGAAGGCGATGCCGGTGCTCTCGGCGATGGGCACGTCGGTGCTGCGCACCGGAGCGGTCGGGTCGGCGCATGCGATGAAGGCGCTCAATAACCTGGTCAGCACCGGCGGCTTCCTGATCGGCATCGAGGCGCTGCTGATCGGGCAGCGCTTCGGCCTCGATCCCGCCGTCATGACGGACGTGCTGAACGCCGCGACCGGGATGAACAACTCGACGCAGAAGAAGTTCAAGCAGTTCGTGCTGTCCCGCACGTTCGACGCCGGCTTCACCATGGGGCTACTGGCGAAGGACCTCTCGATCGCGCTGCAGGTGGGGCGGGAGACCGGCACGGCGGCGCCGCTCTCCGCCCTGGTGAAGGAGATGATCACCGCCGCGCAGGCCCGGTTCGGCGACGATGCCGACCACACCGAGATGGCGAAGCTGTGCGAGCTGCTGGCGGGCTCGGAACTGAAGGCCGGATGAGGCGGCTTTGGCTCTGGCCCAGGCTCACGCTGGGGCTCGCGCTGGGGCTGGCCGTCGCGGGGTTGGCCATTGGGCCTGGGCCGGTGCGGGCCGATCCGATGGCGCTGTGGAACATCGTCAACGGGCAGTGCGCGCCGGATGAGCAGCAGCGCCATGATCCGGCGCCGTGCTCGGCGGTCGATCTCCCGCACGGGTACGCGGTGCTGAAGGACCTGGTCGGTGCGGCGCAGTTCCTGCTGATCCCGACCGCACGGATCAGCGGCATCGAGGACCCCGCCGTGCTGGCACCGGATGCGGTCAACTATTTCGCCGAGGCATGGGAGGCGCGGGCCTACACGGCCGAGAGGCTGGGGGCGCCGCAGGCACGCGACGTCATCATCCTGGCGATCAACTCGGAGTACGGGCGGACGCAGAACCAGTTTCACATCCATATCGATTGCATCCGGCCGGATGTGCGGGCGGCGCTGGCGGCCAACCTCGACAAGGTGGGTCCGACATGGGCGCCATTCCCGGTGACGCTGGCGGGCAGCCCGTACCGCGCGATCCGCATCGGGCAGGAGACGCTGGGTGACGTGAACCCATTCCGCGTGCTGGCCGACGGGGTTCCGGGCGCGCGGCAAGCGATGGGCC
>DASQVN010000518.1:0-2678 GCA_035640755.1 Rhodopila sp. | reverse complement strand
GGCGGCTACGCCGACATGCTGGCGCAGCGCGGCCCGGTGCGTGCGCCGGCGGCAACGGCGTCGGCCGCGGTTCGGCGTCCCGAGGCGGCAGCGCCGGCCCCGCGCACGCCGAACCGGAAGCTGAGCTTCAAGGACAAGCACGCGCTGGAAACATTACCCGGCCGGATCGCCGACCTGGAAGCCGAGGTCGGCCGGCTGAACGCCGAACTGAGCGACGCGGCGCTGTACACCCGCGAGCCCGCCCGGTTTGCGGAGGCGACGCGGGCGCTGGCTGCGGCACAGGCTGCGCTGACCGCGGCCGAGGAGCAGTGGCTGGAACTGGAGCTGCTGCGCGAGGCGCTGGAGGGGACCTAACCGCCCCGTTCGCCCTGCGTCACGCCCTCATAAAGCTCCGGTAGCCGCAGCGACAGGCCGATCTCCGGCAGGTCGAGCGTCGTGTCGCCGATCTGCAGGCTCCAGACCCAGGCGTCGCCCTGCCGCGTGAACACCGTTGCGGCGATCTTCGTCTGCTCCAGGATGATGTAGCGCTGGATCGACGGCGTGTCGCGGTATTCCTGGTTCTTGTCGATATGATCCACGGTCGCGGTGGATGGACTGAGGATCTCGAACACGATCACAGGGTCGGCAACATAATCCGCGTCCGGTGGAACCGGGGAACAGACGATAAAGGCGTCAGGATAGCGAACGCCGGTGGCGGTGCGGATTTTCATGCCGGAGCCATAGACACGACAGCGATGACCATGTAGTCCGCTGTGCAGCGCGCCCATCAGATTGCTCTGAATGATCCAATGGGCCGACGTACCGCCGTTCATCGGGACGATGTTCTGCCCATCGAATTCATAGTATCCTTCCTGCCGGCGCTCCCATTCCAGGTACTCCGACAGGGTCATCGGTGATTTCAGGGCCACGCTCATGGCAGCAGGATAGCACGCCGGTGCCGGTCCTGTCAGCGGGCGCCTGCTACCGCCGGAACCGCAGATCCATCCCCCGCGCGCGCCACGCCGTTTCGATCCTGTCCAGGTCGGTGAACCCCGACGGATTCGCCTTGCTCGGGGCAAACCTCAGCAACGGCGCGCTCTCCACCTGCCAGATGTCCAGCAGCCGCCGCAGCTCTGCCAGAGGATCAGGATGGTCATCCACCCGCAGGTTCAGGTCCGGGAAATCCTCGGTCGTTACCATGAGCATCGCGGCGGACTGACGGCCGCGGCGGTCGCCGCCGGCGGCCTCTCCGGCTTCCATCGCCTGCATCAGCCGTTCAGGCATGAGCAGGTCGCCGCCGGCCTGCCAAGCGCGCAGCGTCTCCTGCACCACCGCCTCCCCCGCCAGCATATTGCCGGCGACGCTGACCCCGTCGGCGGAGACGCTGCCGCACCATTCCACGCAGTTCGCGCCCGTCCATGCGGCTGTGCGGCCGTGTCGGTCGACGGCGTGCACTTGGCGGATGCCCTTCCCCTCGTCGCCGGCCAGGGCGCCCTCGATCGCCGCACCCGGCGGCAGCCCGCGCGCCATCCCGTCCAGCACGGCCGGCCCCAGATAGCGGTTGGTCATCGACTGTGTGGAGACCGCGCCCACGCCGGCCCGCACGAACGGGCAGGAGGCGCCGACCGCAAAGGCCCTGGTGGCAACCGCGACGGCAAATGCGCCGGTGTTTGGATCATGCGTCACGATCGACCACGTCATCGGTCACCTCCGGGATCAGAACCCCAGCTCATAGGTCAGCGACGGCCCCACCGTCCAGCTGTCGCCCTGCCCGACGATGTTGACGTGGTTGACACCGCCGGCCATCGTCAGCGCCTCGGTCACCCGGTAGGTGATGCTGAGATTCTCCTAGAGGTTGGTGCCGTGCTCGGCGCCGCTGTTGTGGCGGATCCCGCCTGCCAGGATCGCTTGCCAGCGGCTGTCGGTGAAGGTCAGGCCGCCGATCGCGTAGTCGCGGCGCAGCCCGGCCTCGCCGCCGAAATTGTCGAAATGCGCGTACTCCAGATAGGGCGTAACGCCCAGGCGCCCGGTCAGCGGGATGCCGTCGCCGGTGGGATCGTAGGTGGCACCGATGGAAATGCCGCGTTCGGTGCGGCCGAGCGGGTCGGCGGTTGCTTCCTGGGTGAATGACAATTGTCCGGACAGGCCCTGCTCCGGAATGCCGGTGCGGATGGCCGCGGTGAAGCTGTCGAAGGTGCCGGCGTTGGAAGGGCCGAACTGCGACCGTTCGTACCGCCCAGGCCGGCCGCCGAACGGGTCGTTCAACCGGAGATACGACAACAGTGAAGTCGAGAGAAACGTCGTATCGAGGTAGAACGTTTCCAGCGACACGCGCGTGTTGAACCGGCTCAACCAGCCCGGCAGCCGGTACTCCAGGCCGAATCCGATCCGCTCGTCCTGCTCGTAGTCAGTGCCGAAATTGTAGAAGATGCCAGGTTCGGCCGAATACGCCGAACCGAAGTTCGGATGGATCTTGCCGCCGTAGACCGACAGCCCCTCGGCCGGGCGCAACGTCATGTACAGTTGGCGCAGTGTCAGTCCTTCGTCGGCAACGAACTTGTTGTTGTTCGGGAAATAGCTGTCCAGGTTGTCGAACCGGGTGCGTTCCAGCTTGATGTCGGCGTTCAGCGACAGCCAGCTCCGGTAGTTGGCGAACAGCTCGACATCCGTGTCGTCGAACAGGGTGGTGTGCGGCTTGC
>DASQVN010000517.1:0-2572 GCA_035640755.1 Rhodopila sp. | reverse complement strand
TTGACCTTACCGAGAACGAGTTTGTTGAGATCGTGATTTGGCGGGTGCCGCAGCCAGTGCGCGGCAGTACGCATGGCTTCGAATACCGCATGGCGTTCATCAGCAGTGACGTCTGTGTTGTGCGGTCCGATAACGAAGCTGGCAAGCGAGACCACGCACACATTGGCGGGCAGGAATATCCGTACAGCTTCACCACTGTGCGCGCCCTACAGGACGATTACTGGGCCGCCGTGGAACAATGGAGGCGCAAGTGAAAACAGTCACCATCTGCGTATCGACGCTGGAAGAGCAGAAACGCCGCATGGCAGCGGCCTTTGAGGGGGTGGCGCAGGAGCCGCGCATCGCGTTGGCGTCATACGAATTGATGCACAAGGTGCTGACGCCGAAGCGGCTTGAACTGTTGCAGGCAATGCTCGGCCAGGTGCCGCTCGGCCTGCGTGAACTCACGCGCCGCATCAAGCGCGACGTCTCCAATGTGCATGACGACATTGAGGCGTTGACAAGGGCCGGCGTGTTCGACCGCACGGATGAGGGCGTTGTGTTCCCCTATGACCAGCGGCTGTCCCGGCGGCGGTCTGCGCGTCGGCAAGCGCCTGTTTGGCCTGTACCACGCACTGTTCGGCGGCTTCTGCCCGCACCACCGCGCGCGGCGATATCGGCCGCGTCGCGTTCCTCACGCACCTACGCCAGATCGGTTTCGGCACGCTGGGTCCGTTCGCGTTGCGTGGCAAGATCGGGTTGCACAGGGGCAAGCGTTGCTTTGAACGGGGGAGCCCTCAAGGCTCCCCAAACGTCGCGACGTGATCAACGCCGCAGAAGAACAACACCCGCTTCTCCTCGATCTTCGGATCACGCAGCCCATACGGCCCCGGCTGTCCGGTATATTTGGTCCAGATCCTGTCAAGCTGGCGCGTCACGTAGTCGCCGCCTTCGTCCCATTCCCGCAATTCACGCCGCACCGTGCACTTGATCTGCATCCAGTGATACGGGTTCTTCGGGTTGACCAGCAGCACGGTCAGCCGCGGATTGTCCCGGATCCATTGGCACTTGTTGCGGTGGGAGGCCGTGTTCACCAGCACCTCCCCGCCCTCATGATCAAACCACATCGGCGTCAGGCTCGGCCGGCCATCCGGGCCGGTGATGGCCAGGATCATGGTGATCGGCTCGTCCAGCATGCGCCGATAGATCGGCGGCAGGTCATCCAGGCTGTTCGCCCGCCGCTTCTCGCCCACGGCGAACTGCCCTTCCTGCAGCCCATGCGCGACATCGCGGAATTTCGCGACGACGAATGACATGACCGTTCCTCCCCAATGTTGCTTGTTCCCGGCTCCCTGCCGGCGGACCGGTATCCGCGCGCCAACCGATACCACAGCGCCGGCGTCTCGACACGCCCGAGAATCCCCCATATCTCGCCGTCAGGAGGGCACGCTCATGCAGTTCGACATCGTGATCGTCGGCGCCGGACCTGCCGGCATGGCCCTGGCCCGGTCACTGACCGGCTCCGGCCTTTCGGTCGCGCTTATCGAGAAGCGCCCGGAAGCCGACCTCGCCAACCCCGCCTTCGACGGGCGGGAGATCGCGCTCACCCACCGCTCGCTCGACATCCTGCGCCGCCTGGACGCCTGGCGTCACATCCCGCCCGACGTGCCGTCCGACATGCGGGAGGCGCGGGTACTGAACGGCGTCTCCCCCTACGCGCTCCGCTTCGAGACCGCCGGTCAGCGTTACCCGACGCTGGGCAGCCTCGTGCCCAACCACCTGATCCGCAAGGCGCTGTACGAGATTATCAGGCAGCAGCCCGACGTAACCCTGCTGTGCGGCCGGGGCGTCACCCAGGTCGGCACCGCCAACACCGGCGCCACCGTCACGCTGGAGGACAAGGAAACCATCGGCGCCCGCCTCGTCGTCGCTGCCGATACGCGCTTCTCGGAAACCCGCCGGCGCCAGGGCATTCCGGCCATCATGCACGATTTCGGCAAGACCATGATCGTCTGCGCCGTGGCCCATGAGCAGCCGCACCACCACATCGCCACCGAATGGTTCGAGCATGGGCACACCATCGCCATGCTGCCGATGCGCGGCAATCGCTCCTCCGCCGTGCTGACCGACGAAGGCCCGGCCGCCGACCGCCTGATGGCGATGGACCCGGACGAGTTCGGCAAGGAAGTCACCCGCCGCTTCCGCGGCCGCCTGGGCGAAATGCGCCTCGACAGCAGCCGCCATGCCTATCCGCTGATCGCCACCTACGCTGCCCGCTTCGCTGCCCGCCGCTTCGTCCTGGTCGGCGATTCCGCCGTCGGCATGCACCCCGTCACCGCCCAGGGCTTCAACTTCGGCCTGCAGGGCCAGGACACCCTGGCCAAGGTGATCCGCCGCACCGCCGGCCGGGGCGGCGACATCGGCGCTCCCACGGTGCTGCGCGAATACGAGATGAAGCATCGCGCCGCCACCCTGCCGCTATGGCTTGCCACCAACGTTATTGCTCGGCTGTACGTCGAGGAAAGTCTCCCCGCCCGCGTCGCCCGCGAGGTCACGCTGCGCCTCGGCGTCACTCTGCCGCTGGTGCGCGGCG
>DASQVN010000516.1:0-6508 GCA_035640755.1 Rhodopila sp. | reverse complement strand
CACCCGCGTCATCCAGCATCGCCACCGCAGCCCTCATGTCACCGAACAACAGCCGTCAGCATGGGAACGGCGTAGCCCACCAAAGGTGCCCAGGTAGTGCTACTGGATCGCGACGCTGGGCATCGTTCTCTTTATTGTTTCGATGTGGGTGGCAGGCATCATGGAAGGCCTGATGTGGCGCGCCTATGACAGGTTCGGCTTCCTGCAATACGCATTTGGTGAAAGCGTCGTCGCGGTGCATCCCTTCATGGTGCTGCGCCTGCTGGGCGCGCTGTGCTTCCTGATCGGCAACCTGATCATGGTCTACAACCTGATCATGACCGTTGCCAGCGAAACTACCGAGCAGCCCGCGAAAGGCCTGGCGGAACCGTCGATCGTACCCGGCCTCCGGCCCGCAGGAGTATAGATCATGATGATACGTCACGAGTTCTTCGAGAAGAACGCGATCTTCCTGCTGCTGGGTGCGCTGCTGACGGTCGCCGTCGGCGGCATCGTGGAAATCGCGCCCCTGTTCACTATTGAAACGACGGTGGAGCATGTACAGGGCATGCGGCCGTATTCTCCGCTCGAGCTGCGCGGGCGCGACATCTACGTCCGCGCTGGTCGACTTCGCCGACACCAATACCGAAAGGCTGCAGCAATGACCGGGATCCTGCATGCCATTCAGCGGATGTCCCACTACTCCGTCGCGATCATGACAGCCGTGTTCGTCCTGATCGTCGTCGCAACCTACTGGCAAGGCCGCAAGAAGAGCATCGAGCAGCGGGGCCGGATTCCGTTTGGGAATGACGTGTAGTGCCTACCAAGATCGAGAAGGCTTCCGTGAGCGGGCGGGACACGGCCGGTCACGAGTGGGACGGCATCAAGGAGCTGGACACGCCGCTGCCGAAATGGTGGCTGTATGTCTTCTACGCGACGATCGCCTGGTCCCTGGCCTACTTCGTGCTGTACCCGGCGATTCCCTACGGCACCGGATACCTGCACGGGCTGCTGGTCAATTTGCAGCACAAGGCAGTGAACGCCGATGTTTCATGTGGACGCTGCGTGCCGGCCAGTACGAGGACCTTGACGGTTCGGCCACACGGATCCTGTTTGATGACGATTGAGGGGCCTGGCGCCGGCTGGCTGGTGCTCGGCTAAGTGTGCTCAGAAGCTTGCGGCATCAGGTGCGAACGGGCTGAGAATATGGGCCGGGCGGCCGGTATCGACGGCGTGGCGCTTGTCGCTGTAGAGCAGGTCTGCCCGGTGCCAGATTTCGATGCCGCTCTCGGTCGTGGTTTGCGGATCGGCGGCGAGCAGTGCTCGTCCCTGGGTGACGGCCTCGTCGAGGTCTATTGCCGAAAGTTCCTCGGCCCTCGCAATGCGCCCGTTGTGGATGACGTAGCACCGGTACATGCGGTCCGCCCGATCATCTGGGTCACGGTCCGAACCGCCCGCTTGCATCAGAGGCAGCCCGGGCGGGGGTGGCTGGCTGGCCGGCCGAAAGGCAATCGGAAGCGAAACCGAGCCGCCGGGGCATGGATGAAGTGGGTCACAACAACCGCAATCCTCTGTCAGCGTCGCGCCGTGCCACGCGGGCAAGTCCCCTGGAGGCGCGGCTTTCCAAGCAACGAAGGTCGGGATTTTGCCCAGGGACGGCTATGTCGTGCGGCTGCGGGGGCTGGAAGCCCGACCACGCCGGCAAGGCCGCTGACGTTTGTCAGAAATCGCGCATAACATGTACATAATGAAATGGCAACGTAGAAAATTTCGGAATAATCCCGATTCGGACAAATCGCCTCAGGACGAAAGACACGAATCGGTTCCAAAAGCAAGAAATCCTTGCTCACAGCAGCCTGGATCGGCTTGCAGCACGGCAAGAACGCGATTGCCCGTACGCTGCCGGGGCGAACCGATCGAGCCCTCGGGCAACATGTTTCGCATGAAAAGGCCGGCCCCCTACCGAGGACCGGCGTCAACAATCCATAAGTGAATGAAGACCCTGGTGCCGCTCCCGTCGCCGTACTTATACCAGCGGTCCTTCCGACCGATTGGTATGCGCGCGGGGTTGCCAAGGGGGCAACGTCGCGGCCGCGCGCGAAATCAGTAAGATACCAGCGGCTTGTTTGGGGTCAGGAACAGCGCCTACTTCTCGACGAATGCCTTCTCGATGACATAGTGGCCGGCTTCGCCGTGATTGCCTTCAATGAACCCGGCCTCCGTCAACATCCTGCGGCCGTCGGCGATCATGTCCGGGCTGCCGCAGAGCATGACGCGGTCATCCTCGCGGGACAGCAGCGGCAGGCCAGTATCGGCGGCCAGCTTGCCCGAGGCGAGCAGGTCGGTGACCCGGCCACGGTTGCGGAACGGCTCCCGCGTCACCGTCGGGTAATAGATCAGTTGCTCGCGGACCATGTCGCCGATCAGTTCGTCCTCGGCCAGGTTCTGCCCGAGCGTTTCGCCATAGGCCAGTTCGGCAACCTGCCGGCAGCCATGCACCAGCACGACCTTGGCGAACCGCTCATAGGTCTCGGGGTCGCGGACGATGCTCATGAATGGCGCAAGTCCGGTACCGGTCCCCAGCAGATACAGGTGCCGGCCGGACAGAAGATTGTCGATGACCAGTGTGCCGGTCGCCTTGCGCCCGATCAGGATCGGATCGCCGGCCGCGAGGTGCCTCAGCCGGGACGTCAACGGACCGTCCGGAACCTTGATCGAGAAGAATTCCAGCGTGTCCTGGTAGTTCGGGCTGACCACGCTGTAGGCGCGCAGCAGCGGCCGGCCATTCACCTGCATCCCGACCATGGTGAACTCCCCGTTGCGGAAGCGGAAGCTGGGCGTGCGGGTCGTGGTGAAGGAGAACAAGGTGTCGGTCCAGTGATGGACGGACAGAACACGCTCCTCATTGAAGTTGGCCATGGTACCTCGTGAGTCGCAGTCGCAGCGGACCCACGCGTCCCGACGAATATCGGCAAGCGTCTGGCGGGCCCTGTAAATGTTTGCGTGCGGACGGATATGGCCTGTCGCGTCCAGGGGTCAATGCTGCATTGCACAAATCGGATCAGCAGCCCGCGCATGCCTCGCTTGGCCGACGGCATGTCAGCCTAAGCAAGCACTTCCTCAGTGCAGCCCTACAATGTCAGACCGCCATCGATCACCAGCGCCTGGCCAGTGATGAAGTCCGCCTCGTCACTGCACAGATATACCGCAAGAGCGGCGATTTCTTCCGGCGTGCCCAGGCGGCCCATCGGCTGGCGCGCGACGAAGGCAGCACGGGCGGCATCGACTCCCCCGGCCGCGGCAGCGTTCGCCGCGATACGCTCGCCGAGGCTCGGGCTCTCCACAGTGCCGGGGCAGATGCAGTTGCAGCGTATGCCCCTGGTCACGAAATCGGCGGCAACCGAGCGGGTCATGCCGATCACCGCAGCCTTCGTCGCGCTGTAGATGAAACGGTCGGGCACACCCTTCAGGCTGGATGCCACCGACGCGACATTGACGATCCTGCCCTTGCTGCGCGCCAGCATGCCCGGCAGGAACGCCTGCATGGTGCGGAACATCGACCGGCAGTTCAGGTCGAAGGCAAGCGACCACTCGGCTTCGGTTGCATCCAGCAGGGTGCCCTGGTGCACGATGCCGGCACAGTTGAACAGGATGTCGACGGGACCTGCATCCTTGGCGACCCTGCCGATGGCCGCCGCGTCCAGCACGTCAAGCGCATGCGTCCGGACATTGGCAGACGGGAAATCGGCCAGCTTGCCGGCATCCAGGTCGGTGGCAATCACCGTCGCGCCAGCCTTGGCGAAGGCCAGCGCGGTCGCTCGTCCGATGCCCTGGCCGGCCGCGGTGACGAAAGCGGTCTTTCCAGTCAATGACGACATGGGCGTGGCCTCCGGCTGAGTGGATCGAGGCCGGATAGATGCCGGAAATCCCGCCAGTCGGCAAACCTGTCCTACCAGCTGCCCCTGGTGTTGACCCATGCGCCGAGTTCTCGGTCATGGCTGGGCCTGGCCCGGCCATGACGGCAACCTGTGGCCTCGCAGAACGGTCAAAATCGTTCGGTATCAGTCCATCACCGCCGCATGGCCATCGCCGCCGCCCTGCCGTCGGCCGCTGCGCATCAACGGCAGGAGCAGCAACATGGGCAGCGCCATCAGCATCATCAGCTTCCAGTCGTTGTTGTAGGCGATGATCTCCGCCTGGCGGTTGACGATCTGGTTCAGCACCTGTGCCCCATGCGCCGTGGTCGGCATCAGGTTCGCCGCGGCGCCCTGGAAAGCGCGGTTCAGCGGGGTGATGTAGCCGGACAGGATGGAATGCTCGATCTGTCCGTTCTCGGTCACCAGTGCGCTGGTGACCGAGATGCCGATGGCGCTGCCGACGTTGCGCAGCAGGCTCAGCAGCGCCGTGCCCTCGGTCCGTAGCGCTGGATCGAGCGTGGCAAAGGCGACCACCTGGAGGGGGACGAACACAAAGCCGAGACCGGCACCCTGAATGATGGTGTTGCCGATCACCTCCATCTCGGACACCGCCGGAGTCCAGCCGGTCATCTGATACAGGCTGAAGGCCAGCAGGACGATACCGCACGCCATCAGCAGCCGTGGATCGACACGATTCGACAGGCGCCCGCCGATCATCATCGCGACCATGGTGCCGATGCCACGGGGCGCCATGGCAATGCCGGCGGTCTCCACCGGGTAGTTGCCCAGCGCCTGCAGCCATGGCGCCAGCAATGCCGAAGTCGCCAGCAGCACCATGCCCACCGCGAACATCACCAGCAGGCCGGCGACCAGATTGCGGTCCTTGAAGATCCGCGGCGAGATGAACGGCCGATCCGCTGTCAGCATATGCACAAGGAACAGGTAGAAACCCAGGCCGGCGGCAGTGGCTTCGAGGATGATCTCGGTGGAGCCGAACCAATCCTTCGTCTCACCCCGGTCCAGCATCAACTGCAGGCCGGCAATGCCGACGGCGAAGGTCGCAAAGCCCGTCCAATCGAACCGCATGCCGGATCGCTGCGGCGCCTCCGGCAGGAACGCCCACATGCCGGCGGTGGCGGCCAGGCCGAACGGCAGATTGACGAAGAACACCCAGCGCCAGTCGTACAGCTCGGTCAGGTAGCCGCCGAGGGTGGGGCCGAGGATCGGGCCGACCATGACGCCCATGCCCCAGACGGCCATGGCCGATCCGCGCTTCTCGGGCGGATAGATGTTCAGCATGGTCGATTGCGACAGCGGCACCAGCGCGGCGCCAAAGACGCCCTGGGCCAGGCGGAACAGCACCATCTCCTCCAGCGTGCCGGCGATGCCGCACAGCATGGAGGTGGCAGTGAACCCGATCATCGAGATCAGGTACAGGTTCTTGAGCCCGAAGCGCGCCGAGAGCCACCCGACCGGCGCCGTCATGATTGCGGCGGCGGTGATGTAGGAGGTCAGCACCCAGGTGATCTGGTCGGTGCTGGCGGACAGGCTGCCCTGCATATATGGCAGCGCCACGTTGGCGATGGTGGAATCGAGCGCCTGCATCAGCGTCGCCATCATGGCGCAGACGGTGATGAGCCCGCGATGCGGCACCACCTGGAACGTCGATTGCCCAGACATTAGAACAGGTCCGACATCAGAACAGGTCCGCCAGTGTCCTCTGATGGCCGGTGTCGATATCGACCTCGGCGCTCATGCCCGCGCGGAGCGGCGGCTCACCGGGCTTAAGGTCCACCCGTACCCGCACCGGAATGCGCTGCACGACCTTCACCCAGTTGCCCGAGGAGTTCTCGGCCGGCAGCAGCGAGAAATTCTGGTCAGTGGCGGGGGCGATGCTCTGCACCGTACCGTGCCAGGTGCGGCCCGGATAGATGTCGAAGGTCACATCCACCGGCTGGTCGGGCCGAACGTAGGTGAGCTGGGTTTCCTTGGGCTGCGCCTCGACCCAGACATGATCGGTGGAGACCAGGCCGAACGCGGCGGTGCTGGCACCCAGGTACATGCCGATCTGCAGCTTGTTCACCTGAGTAACGATCCCATCATACGGCGCCCGCACGACCGAGTGGTCCATCTCCCGCTCGGCCTCCGCCAGGCGTGCCTGGGCCTGCTTGTAGGATGGCATGTCCTCGACCCTGATGTCCGGGTTGCCGTCAAGCTTGGCGAGTGCGGCGCGGGCCTGCGCCACGGCACTGTCATACGCCTGTTGGTCTGCCGCCAGCTTGTAGCGGGCGTCGTCGGTCTCCTGCTGCGTCACGGCGTGCTGCTTTACCAAGGCGGCGTAGCGGTTGTAGGTGTCCCGGTCCGAGTTCACCTGCTGCTCCTTGGCAGCCGCGTTGCGCAGGGCGGCCTGATAGTCGGCCTTCATCGATTCGATGGTCAGGCGGGTCTGCGCCAGGTCGGCACGGGCGTTATCCAGCGCGATCTGGAACTTGAGCGGGTCCAGGCGGAACAGCACCTGGCCCTTCTTCACGTGTTCTCCCTCATGCACCGGGATTTCGGCGACGATGCCGGATACGTCGGTCGACAGCGTCATGCTGTCCGCCTGCACATAG
>DASQVN010000515.1:0-2604 GCA_035640755.1 Rhodopila sp. | reverse complement strand
GCAGCCAAGTGTGGTCCCAGCCGAGGATCAGGCTGACCTCGGTGCCGAAGGTTCGGCCGAGGTGTTCGACAGTGGCGACGGCGCGCTCCGTGGTTTGGCCGTTGGCCAGCAACAGGCAGAGGACGCGTGGGAGCATGGCGGGGTCACTGGGCGCCGGGTCACTGGGCGCTGGGTCACTGGATGCCGGTCGCATGGGGTCGGGCCTGGGTCGTGCGGGTGGGCCAGTGCGATGGTGCTCTGTGCCATGATGGCCGGCAGATCACCATCGATGGCTTTGTTGGCGGTGCAGCGGCTGAAGTCATGGGCACTGGTGGGCCTGATGAGTGGTGCGACAGCCTCACCTGGAACTCCGGTCTCCGCATCGGGAAATGTCAGGATTTGTAGACAGGTGTGTAGGCCTTGGCGGCGATCAGGGCGGCGACATCATCGGGGCGCGGCACGCCGGCAAGGTCGTGTTCGAAGATGTATTCGGCGATGCGGGTGGCCGCATGCAGGGAGGCTTTGAAGATGTCGCTCTGTGGCGGATAGATCAGGCCGGTGGCGAGGGTTTCGTCGCTGACCTGTTCGGCGACGGCGCGGGCGGCGATGATGAACATCTCCTCGGTGACGCGGCTTGCCTCGGTGGCGAAGACAGCCATGCCAATGGCGGGGAAGATATAGACGTTGTTGCCCTGGCCGGGGACGAAGGTCCTGCCGCCAAGATGCACGGGTGGGAACGGGCTGCCGCTGGCGAAGATCGCGCGTCCCTTGGACCAGGTGTAGGCCTCCTCGGCGGTGCATTCGGAGCGGGACGTGGGGTTGGAGTAGGGGAAGATGATCGGGCGGTCATTGATCTCAGCCATGGCCTCGATGACCGGCTGGTTGAATAGTTTTGGCACGGTGCTGACGCCGATGATGCCGGTGGGCTTCAGGGCGCGGACGGCCTCGACGAAGCTGGAGACGGGGGCGTGGTCCTGGGCGAAGGGGGCCTGGAACGCGGCGAGGTCGGTGCGGGAACGGACGAGCAGGCCGTTGATGTCGAACAGCGGGTTGCGTTGGCGGGCCTGGTCGAGGGGCACACCCTCCTGCGCCATGGCCTGGCTGATCAGTTCGGCGATGCCGGTGGCGGCGGACCCGGCGCCGAGGAAGAGGAAGCGGTGGTCCGCCAGCTTGCCGCCGGAGATGCGCAGCGCCCCGAGGACGCCAGCGAGCGCGACCGCGGCGGTGCCCTGAATGTCGTCGTTATAGGTGCAGATCTTGTCGCGGTAGCGTTCGAGGATCGGCACGGCGTTGCGGTTGGCGAAGTCCTCCCACTGGATGCAGCATTTGGCGAAGCGGGCCTGGACGGCGGCGACGAACTCATCGATGAAGGCATGATATTCATCGCCGCGGACGCGGGGCTGGCGAAGGCCGAGGTAGAGCGGGTCGTCCAGGAGTTCGTGGTTATCTGTCCCGACATCCAGCGTGACGGGCAGGCAGACTTGCGGCGGCACGCCGGCGCAGGCGGTGTAGAGCGAAAGCTTGCCGATCGGGATGCCCATGCCGCCGACGCCGAGGTCGCCGAGGCCGAGGATACGTTCTCCGTCCGTGACGACGATGAAGCGGACGTCCTGCTGGGGCCAGTTGGCCAGCAGTCTTGCCACACGGCCTTGTGCCGTGATGGGGATATAGAGGCCGCGGGTGGCGCGGAAGACGTGGTCGAACTTCTGGCAGGCCTCACCGACGGTGGGCGTATAGACGATCGGCATGAAGCGGGCCGGGTCGGACATGACGACGGCGTAGAACAGGGTCTCGTTGCGGGCCTGCAGGTCGGAGAGCAGCAGGTATTTCTGCAGGTCGGTGGAGAGGTGCTCAAGCTCGCCGTAAACGCGGGCGATCTGCATCTCCAGCGTGATGGGCCTGGGCGGCAGCAGGCCTTCGAGGCCGTGGGCCTCGCGCTCCTGCTGCGTGAAGGCGGTGCCCTTGTTGAGGCGGGGGGTATGGAGAAGGGCGTAGCCGGTGGGCTGGGACATCGGGACGCTCCTCTCTCAGGTCGCGTTGGCGACGTAGGGGTGGACCATCTTGGCGGGATCGACGACGCGGTCGAACTCGGCTTCGTTCATGCCTTTCTGGAGCGCGGCTTGCTTCAGGGTGAGGTCGTGGTCCATGGCGTAGTGGGCGATCTCGGAGGCCTTGTCGTAGCCGATGACCGGGGCGAGCGCGGTGACGAGCATGAGGGAGCGTTCGACATATTCGGCGATCTTCTTCTCGTTCGGGTGGGCGCCCTCGACGAGGTATTTACGGAAGTTGGTGCATCCGCCGGCAAGCAGGGCAATCGACTGGGTGATGGCGTTGATCATCAGCGGCTTGTAGACGTTCATCTCCAGGTAGCCGCCGGCGCCGCCGAAGCCGACGGCGACATCATTGGCCATGACCTGCACGGCGATCATGGTCAGCGCCTCGGCCTGGGTCGGGTTGACCTTGCCGGGCATGATGGAGGAGCCGGGCTCGTTTTCCGGGATGTGCAATTCGGCGAAGCCGGCGCGCGGACCGCAGGAGAGCAGGCGGATGTCATTGGCGATCTTGTAGAGCGAGTTGGCCAGCGTGCGCAGGGTGCCGGAGAACTGCACCAGCGCGTCATGGGCG
>DASQVN010000514.1:0-2720 GCA_035640755.1 Rhodopila sp. | reverse complement strand
ATACCGGGTTATGCGCGAAGAGTTTTCCGTTGATCTGGCACGAGGCAACGCAAAGTTACGACATTTCTGCGTAGGGGCCATGTTGTCGAAGACCGAAGTAGAGATCGGCACCAATCAGCTGCTCGAAGCGATGACCGGCATCCGCTACAGCGATGGATTCACACCTTCCGAGGAAGGCGTGTTCACCCGGGCGCCGAAGAAGCTGCTGCTGGATTTCACACCCGCCTGAAAGTACGCGATGACCCGCCCGGTAACGCAGGCACAGGGACATAAGAAGAACAAAACAATGTCAGGACGAGTGGCCGGCAAAGTCGCCTTCATTACCGGGGCCGCTCGCGGCCAAGGCCGGAGCCACGCGGTGCGCCTCGCCGAAGAGGGCGCCGACATCATTGCCGTCGACCTGTGCGGGCCGATCGACAGCGTCGTCGGGAAGTATCCGCTGGCCACCCCGGAAGACCTGCAGGAAACCGCGCGGGCGGTAGAGAAGCTGGACCGGCGCATCGTTGCCAGGCAAGCCGACGTCCGCGACCTGGCAGGTTTGGGGAAGGCGCTGCAGGAAGGCATCAGCGAACTGGGCCGGCTCGATATCGTCGTGGCCAACGCCGGCATCGCCAGCTATGGGGCGACATGGGAATTGGACGAAGCCGCCTGGCAGGACATGATCGACGTCAATCTCACCGGGGTCTGGCACACCGCTAAGGTGGCCGTCCCGCATCTGCTGGGGGGCGGCCACGGTGGATCGATGATCTTCACCAGTTCGATCGGCGGCCTGAAGGGCATCATGCACGTCGGTCACTACGTCGCCGCCAAGCACGGCCTTGTCGGGCTGATGCGCACCTTCGCCAACGAGTTGGCACCGCATCGGATCAGGGTCAACACCGTACATCCCACCAACGTCGACACGCAGATGATCCAGAACCCTGGTACCTACGGCATGTTCCTTCCCGGGGATCCGGACCCGACGCTGGAGAAGGCACTGCCCGCCTTCACCGCACTGAACGCGATCCCGGTCCCGTGGATAGAGCCGATCGACGTCAGCAACGCAGTGCTGTTCCTCGCCAGCGACGAGGCCCGCTACATCACGGGCGTCACGCTGCCGGTAGATGCCGGCGCGGCGATCAGATAGGCGAGCACGCACGCCTCGGATGCGCCAGGCGCATCCGCCCGCTATAGCTGGGTCTCCGGCATGTGGACGACGATCCCGTCGAGGGCATCGGTGGCGACGATCTGACAGGAGAGCCTGCTGTTCGGCTTGCGTTCACACGCTGCCGCGTCCAGCATGGCGTCCTCGTCCTCACTGACCGCGGGCAGCCAGCAGAGGAATTCAGGATCGACGTAGACATGGCAGGTCGCGCACATCATCTGGCCGCCGCACTCGCCGACGATGCCGTCGACGTTGTTGCTGACCGCACCGCGCATCAGGCTGGTGCCCTCGGGGATGTCGAGCGCCACCCGCCCGCCGTCGTGCCGGATATACGTCGCTTTCATTAGATACCCCCCACTCTCAGCCCGGTGACCGCACGCGATGCGATATTCGGCTTCCAGGTCACTTCCCCGGCGACATGGATGCCCGGGAACCACGCCAGGATCTTGGGCAGGGCGATGCGGGCCTCGATACGGGCAAGCTGGGCACCAAGACACGCGTGCGCGCCGCGGCCGAACCCAACGTGCAGCGGCTGTGTGGGGCGCTGGATGTCGAAGCTGTCCGCATCGGCGAACACGCTGCCGTCGCGGTTGGCCGACTGCTGGGCCAGGAACACCCGCTGCCCGGCTTTGATCTGCTGGCCGCCGCGTTCATGATCCGCGACGACCCATCGCATGAGTATCTTGATCGGTCCCTCGAAACGCAGTACCTCCTCGACCGCCCGGTTCACCAGGGCAGGGTCGGCTGCCAGCAGCGCCCGCTGATCAGGATGCCGGGACAGGGCCACCATGGCGTTGCACAGCAGGTTGGTGGTCGTCTCATGACCGGCGAACAGGATCAGCGAGCACAGTGCCATCAGCTCGGCATCGGTCAGGTGGTCACCGTCGGAATCCGCGGCGTTCAGCAGCAGGCTGATCATGTCGTCACCGGGCTCCCGGCGCCGCAGATCGATGAGCTCGGCCAGATACTGCTGCAGTTCACGAATCCCGGCCAGCGCACGCGCGTGCCGGCCGGCGCGGTCCTGGCCGCCAGCCCCGAACGCGACCAGCGCCAGCTCATCGGACCAGCGCTGGAACCTGTCCCGGTCCGAGCGCGGCGCCCCCATCATCCGCGCTATCACCGTCGCCGGCAGCGGGTAAGCGAAGCAGTTCAGGAAATCATCGCTGCCGGATGCGGCGAAGTCGTCGAGCAGCTCGTCCACCAGCCCGCCGATCCAGTCGCCCATCGCCGTGACCCGCTGCTGCCGGAAGGCGTAATTGGCCAGCTTCCGCAGCCGGGTGTGGGCAGGCGGGTCCGTGACCACCATCCAGCGGCTGATGGTCTCTAGCATCGGCGCGAGCTCGGCACGCCGCTCCGCGGACAGCACCTCCAGGAGCGGTCGCACGCGATCGGAGGACAAGAGCGGGTCCGTATAGCCGGCCACGACGTCCTCGTACCGGGTAAGCAGCCAGCCTCTGTTGGCGTCGGCCCAGTGCACGGGCTCTTTCGCGCGCAGCTTGGCGTAATACCCGTGCGGGTCATCGGTCAGTTCCGGCGAGAGCAGGTCCTTGTCCTCGACGACGCTCACTGTCCTCCT
>DASQVN010000513.1:0-2672 GCA_035640755.1 Rhodopila sp. | reverse complement strand
GGTTAGCGCCGCGACGCTGGCTGCGGTCAGAGCCTCCATCTCCACCCCGGTCCGACCGGTCGTGCGGACCGTTGCCGTGATCTCGACTCCGGCCTCATCCGGTTCCAGATCGACCTTCACCGCGCTGATCGGCAACGGGTGACAGAGCGGGATCAGCTCTGCGGTCCGCTTCGCGCCCATGATACCGGCGAGGCGCGCCACCCCAAGCACATCGCCCTTCTTGGCCGAACCTTCACGGATCATGGCGAGCGTCGCGGGCTGCATCACCACGCGCGCCTTCGCAGTGGCGGAGCGTGCCGTGACCGCCTTGTCCGACACATCGACCATGGCGGCGTTGCCGGCCTGGTCAAAATGGGTGAAGCCGCCGCTCAACCTGCTCCGCCCCCAGAAACGCCGCCAGATACACCCCCGGGTCCACCGTCGCCCAGCAGCTCCCGCGTGGCCGCCGCCACATCCGGCTGCCGCATCAGGCTTTCGCCGACCAGATAGCAGTTCGGTCCCACCGCAGCGAGGCGCTTGAGGTCGTCGGTGTTGCGGATCCCGCTCTCGGCGATCAGGAACCGGTCGGGCGGCACCAGCGGCGCCAGCTCCATCGTTGTGGCAAGATCAGTTTGCAGTGTCTTGAGATTACGGTTGTTGATCCCGATCAGCGATGTCTCCAGCGCCAGCGCGCGGTCGAGCTCGTCGCGGTCATGCACCTCGACCAGCACATCAAGATCGAGGCTGATGGCGATCTGCTCCATCTCCCGCGCCTGGGCATCCGACAGCGCCGCCATGATCAGCAGAATGCAATCCGCGCCCATCGCTCGGCTTTCATAGACCTGCCAGGGGTCCAGAATGAAATCCTTGCGCAGCACCGGCAGCGACACGGCGGCCCGCGCCGCCTTCAGATGCTCGGGATCACCCAGGAAGTGCTTCGGTTCGGTCAGCACCGAAAGGCAGGTCGCGCCGCCTTCCGCATAGCCGCGTGCCAGTTGCTTGGGATCAAAGTCGGGCCGGATCAGGCCGCTGGACGGGGAGGCCTTCTTGATCTCGGCGATCAGGCCATAGCGCCCGCTGCAGGACGCCGTCTTCAGGGCGTAGCCAAAGCCGCGCGGCGGATCGTTGTGGGCTGCGATCTCCTGCTTCAGGGCGTCAATGCCACGGGTCGCCTTGCGTGCCGCCACATCTGCACGCACGTCGGTGCATATGCTCGCGAGCACGTCCGGCATCACGCTTATCTGGTCTGCCATAAGGCCTCCCTGAGCCTTCAGCGTTCGGTCTCGGCGCTGACGCACCGTAAGGTCTGCAACGCCGCGAGGGCTGCCCCGGATGCGATGGCCCGCGCTCCGAGTGACACACCTTCGCGCAAGTCCGCTGCCTGGCCGGCGATGATCAGGGCTGCCGCGGCGTTCAGCAACACCGTGTCCCGGTACGGGCCGGCTGCGCCCTGCAGCATCTCTTCCAGAGCCCGGGCATTGCAAGCGGCGTCTCCGCCCTTGATTGCAGAGATCGGGGCGCGCGTCAGCCCCGCATCCTCGGGTTCCACCACAAAACTCGCGATGTCGCCGTCGCGCACGGCCGTCACCTGGTTCGGGCCGGCGAGCGTGAGCTCGTCCAGCCCCATGCCATGCACGACCCAGGCGGACTCATGCCCAAGCGCGAGCAGCGTCTCAGCCAGCGGACGCGTCCAGTCCGGGGAAAACACACCGGTCAGTTGCCGCCGGACGCAGGCCGGGTTGGCCAAGGGGCCGAGCAAGTTGAAGATCGTGCGGGTGCCGAGCTCGACGCGGGGGCCGGCGGCGTGGCGCATGGACGGATGATGACGGGGGGCGAACAGGAAGGCGCATCCGGCCTCCTGCAGGATCCGGGGCAGGGTGGGGATGGGCGCATCGACGTTGACGCCAAGGGCCGTCAGCACATCCGCCCCGCCGGTGTGGGAGGACAACGCCCGATTGCCGTGCTTGGCCACCTTCACGCCGCAGCCGGCCACGACGAAGGTGACCGCAGTGGAGACGTTCAGCGTACCGGCACCGTCGCCGCCGGTGCCGCAGACGTCGATCGCGCCGTCGGGGGCCTCGATCGCCGTCATGCGGGCACGCATGGCCCGGACAGCGCCCGTGATCTCCGGCACGGTCTCGCCGCGCAGGCGCATCGCCATCAGCATGGCACCGATCTGCGCCGGCGTGGCCTCGCCGGCCATGATCACGTCGAACGCGGCTTCGGCTTCCTCGGCCGACAGCGTCTCGCCGGCGGCGAGGCGCGCGATCGCCGGTTTCAGGCTGACGGACACGGCCTACGCCGCCCGAGGAGAGTCGCGTGTTGGCGAGTCGCGTGTTGCGGGCGCGTTTGTGCCGCGCGCGATCGCCAGGAAGTTGGCCAGGATCTGATGGCCGTGCTGGCTGGCGATACTTTCAGGATGGAACTGCACGCCATAGATCGGCAGGCTGCGATGTCGCAGCGCCATGATGATGTCGTCCTCCGTCCAGGCAGTCGGCACCAGTGTGTCGGGCAGCGACTCACGCCCGATGATCAGGCTGTGGTAGCGGGTTGCGGTGAAGGGAGAGGGCAGGCCCGCCAGGATATCGGTGCCGGTATGGCTGATCGCGCTGACCTTGCCATGCATCGGCTCGGGCGCACGGATGACGGTGCCGCCGAATGCCTGGCCGATCGCCTGGTGGCCGAGGCAGACG
>DASQVN010000512.1:0-3241 GCA_035640755.1 Rhodopila sp. | reverse complement strand
AAGCCGTGCCGCCAGCGGCGGATGTCGCGGAACAGTGCCTCCACGCGGTCGGGGTAGGCGATCTCCGCCACGCCGGGCTGCGCCGCGACCAGTGGACCGAGCCGCGTGCCCTGCGCCTTGATCCAGTCGCCCACGGGCACGGTGAACCCGGTCTTCGGGGCGAACGGCTTGGCTTCCGGCAGGTTGGCCTCCAGCCACTTGCGCAGGATCCATTTGCCGGTCTTGCCGCGGACCTTCATATGGTCGGGCAGGCGGAAGGTCGCCTCCATCACGCCCTTGTCGAGGAACGGCGTCCGCCCTTCCACCGCATGCGCCATCATGCAGCGGTCGAGCTTCAGCAGCAAGTCGTGCGGCAGCCAGTCGGTCATGTCCAGTGCCTGCGCCGCCATCAGCGCCGACCGGCCGCCTTCGTTCGCGCGGATCTGCGCCGCGGCCATGCCGTCGCGCCATGTCGCGGGCCTGGCGCGCAGCACCGGCACCTTGTCGAAGCTGCCGGTGGTCCACATCATCTTGCCGCCGCGCCACCAGGGCAGGGTGGCCTGGCGGTAGCGCTGATAGCCGGCGAAGATCTCATCCCCGCCTTCACCCGTCAGCACCACCTTCACGTCCTGCCGCGCGCGGCGGGCGAGGAACCAGGACGGGATGATCGCATAGTCCATCGTCGGGTCGTCCATCGCCGCGACGATCTCGGGCAGGTGGCGCCAGACCATCGCCTCGGTCACCTCGACCGCTTCGTGCTTCGCGCCGACCGCGCGCGCGACGGCGGCCGCCTGCTCCCGCTCATCGACCGCGCCGGGGGCGTCGAAGCCGGCGGTGAAGGCCAGCACCGGCTGGGCGTTCAGCCGCGACATCAGGGTGATCAGCACCGCGCTGTCGATGCCGCCGGAGAGGAACATGCCGTATGGCACATCGCTGCGCTGGTGCAGATCGACGCTTTCGGTCAGCGCGCGGTCCAGGCGGCGCAGCGCGGTGGCCTCGTCCAGCGTCTCGGGCGGTTCTGCCGGCACCGGGTTGACCTGCCGCCGCTCCAGGATGTGCCCGTCGGCGCAGGTCAGCGTTTCGCCGGGCAGCACGCGCTGGATGCCCTGGAAGACCGTGTCCGCCCCGGTGGTGAACTGGAGCTGCAGCAGCTCCTCCACCCCCGCGGCGCGGACGGTGCGCGCGACGAGCCCCGCCTCCAGCAGCGCCCGGGGTTCGGAGGCGAAGGCCATCCCGTCGCGGATCGGCGCGATATACAGCGGCTTGATGCCGAACGGGTCACGCGACAGCGTCACGGTGCGGCGGATGCGTTCGTGGATGGCGATGCCGTACATGCCGCGCAGGTGCTGGGTGTAGTCGGTGCCGTCGCGCAGCCACAGGTGCAACGGCACCTCGCAATCGCTGTTGGTGGCAAACGGCACGCCGGGCATGCTGTCGCGCAGTTCCCGGTAGTTGTAGATCTCCCCGTTCGCCACCAGCGTGGCCGAACCGGCGAAGAAAGGTTGGTCGCCGCTGATCAGGTCGATGATCGCCAGCCGGTTGTGCACCAGCGCCACGCGGCCGGTCACGGCGTGTCCGGTGCCGTCCGGCCCGCGGTGGTGCAGCGCGCTGATCAACCGGGACAGCACGGCCGGGTCCGGCGGTTCGGCGCCCGAGGATAGAATCAGTCCCGCAATGCCACACATCGAAAAGCGCCGCCCCTGGCCGTGTTGGCGCACGCTGTAGCCAATCGCGCCCGCCAGTGCCAGCACAGGCTCATGCCCCAGCGGTAAGGCAGCAAGCGTCCCAGGACGTGAATTGCGTGGCTGAACAGGCGGCTGAGGCCGTGATCCAGGCCACTGCGCGGGCCGGTGCCGGCGTCGGGCGCCGGCCGCCGAAGCGGCGGAGCAGGACTCCGGCACCGGCATCAGGGCGGCGCGCGGCGCGGCGATAGAAGATTCAGCAGCTTCCGGCGTTCCAAGCCGCTTGACTCGCGGAAATCAGGCTTCTAGACATCGCGCCCTCGGCCGATCCTGGATTTCCGGCAACCATTCCGGATGGGGCGGCTGCCGGTTCGCAGGCAAATGTTGCATGCGGCGCCGCCCCGTCAAAAGGGCCTAGGCCGCCATGCCTCCTGATCCCCGCGGGATGGGCCACCCCATGCCAGCGGGTATCGTCTGTTAACGGCAGCCATCCCGCGGTTCAGGCGAAGCACGAACGGAGAAGAGATAGAGGTCCATGCCGACCATCAACCAGCTGATCGCCAAGGGGCGGGAGCCGCAGAAGACCCGGAACAAGGTCCCGGCGCTGCAGGGCTGCCCGCAGAAGCGCGGCGTTTGCACGCGCGTCTATACCACGACGCCGAAGAAGCCGAACTCGGCACTCCGCAAGGTGGCCAAGGTGCGGCTGACCAACGGCTATGAGGTCGTGAGCTACATCCCCGGCGAAGGACACAATCTGCAGGAACACTCGGTGGTGCTGATCCGCGGTGGCCGCGTGAAGGACCTGCCGGGCGTGCGCTATCATATCCTGCGCGGCGTGCTGGACACCCAGGGCATCGCCAAGCGCCGCCAGCGTCGTTCGCTGTACGGCGCGAAGCGCCCGAAGTAAGGAACGATCGGCATGTCCCGTCGTCACCGCGCCGAAAAGCGCGAGATCCTGCCGGACGCGAAGTTCGGCGATGTCGTCATCAGCCGCTTCATGAATGCGCTGATGTATGACGGTAAGAAGTCGGCCGCTGAAGGCATTGTGTACAGCGCCCTGGATGTGCTGAAGCGGCGCGGCGGCCAGCAGGCGGACCCGGTGCGGATGTTCCATGAAGCGCTGGACAACGTGAAGCCGGCCGTGGAAGTGCGGTCCCGGCGCGTCGGCGGTGCCACCTATCAGGTACCGGTCGAGGTGCGGGCCGAGCGGCGCCAGGCGCTGGCGATCCGCTGGATCATCGATGCCGCCCGCAAGCGCGGCGAGCATACGATGCAGGACCGGCTCTCCAACGAACTGCTCGACGCGGTGAACAACCGCGGCTCGGCAGTCAAGAAGCGTGAAGACACCCACCGGATGGCCGAAGCCAACAAGGCTTTCAGCCATTATCGATGGTAGCGACGACCTAACTCAACGGACCCCGGCCCAGGAAGGCAACCTGGCGGATCCACGGAGACACGACGATGGCGAAGGCGAAATTCGAGCGGACGAAGCCGCACTGCAATATCGGCACGATCGGCCATGTGGACCATGGCAAGACGTCGCTGACGGCCGCAATCACCAAGGTGCTGGCCGAGACCGG
>DASQVN010000511.1:0-4983 GCA_035640755.1 Rhodopila sp. | reverse complement strand
CGGCGCCTTGGGCATGCGCGGCAGGGCGGGGTTGTCGCCCATCATCATCACCACCCCGGGGCCGAGACGGGCCAGAAGGCCGGGCTCCGGATTGGGGCCTTCACGCCGGTACTTCGTAACGCCTGAACCAAGCCGAGACCGTCCAGCCCTGGCAGCATCCGATCCACGATGAGCACGTCGTGGCCGCCGTCGCTCGCCAGGAACAGCCCGTCCCGCCCGGTGGCGGCGAGGTCCACCACATGGCCCTGCTCACGCAGGCCCCGAGCGACGTAGGCCGAGGTCTCCTGGTCGTCCTCAATCAGCAAAACCTTCATCCCGGCCTCCGTCGCCCGCGATCCGTTCTAATCCGCTTCGCCGCCTGCGTGGGTGGCGACCACGCCGCCGCTCTGCGCATCCACGGCAACGGTCTGCTCACCCTTGGGTCCGTTCGTCTCGACAACAATAAGGGTGTTGCCGTCCTTGACGTGGGCGCCGGCGTCGTACGCTCGGCCTCCGGTCTGCTGCTCCGCGGTGGCGATCGCCTGGGTGAGCGAGACCTTGGCACCTTGCAGCACATTTGATTCCCGGGCTTCGTCATTGTCGCGGGCCAACACCGTGCCAGCCATGCTGCCGACTGCCAGCAAGCCCGTGAGGGCGATGGCCAAGGCGAATTTCGCGTTCATGGGGTGATGCTTCCTTCTGCTGTAGCGGCGGTGCATCCGTCCGCTGCAAGGGAGATTACCGATGGACAGGTTGGGCTGACCGTGAAGCCACCATACGGATTGCCAATATCGCTACGCCCGAAGCCGATGCGGCTTTGACCCAGGCTTCAGGCACTGACCCAGGCTTCAGGCGCTTTGGCCGCCCCGGTCCATCGTCGCCAGCAGATCCGTCAGCGCCTGCTTGCAGGCCGCGGCATCCGGGTTGCTTGCCCGCAGCGCCGCCAGCGCGCGATCGATCGCCTTGTCGACGGTGTGCCACTCGAAGGCCGACCGCGGCTTGAGCGATGGCTCCGCCTCATCCCAGGACGTCTCGAGATCCTTGATCCGCGTCTTGGCGCCGGCGAGGTCGCCCTTGTCGACCAGCGCTGTCGTATCGACAACGATGGCGCGGAACCGAGACAGGTCACCGAGCCTGGAAGGCGCCGCTGCCACCGCCGGGGCGACAGGCTGGAGCGGCGCCGAAAGGTGCGTAACGGCAAGGGCCACAACGCCGGCCGCCGCCAGCAGACGCAGACTGCGGGAAATCCTTGGTGCACTCATCGGGGTTCGTCCTTCTGTGTCGTTGCGTTCGTGGATGTGCCGCGAAACGGCGGTCACGGTTCTTCCACCGTCGGCAGGGCGCGCGGCCGGTTCGGGCCGATGCTCAGCGCCGCGACCAGGGTGGTGATGACGGCAAGGAAAACGGCGCTCGTAACGATGGTGCCCAGCCCCATCCCGCCATATTCCCGTGCCTGCGAAAGCAGGTCTCCGAGCGAGGCGCCCAGCGGCCGGGTCAGGATGTAAGCGAGCCAGAAGCTGAGCACCGCGTCCGCGCCCAACCGGTAGGCGCCGTAGATGACGGCGATCAATGCGCCGAACACCAGAACGCCCAGGTTGAAGCCGAGCCCGAGCGCCTCTGTCGCGAGATCCCCGGACGCCGTGCCCAGTGCGAAGGTGAACAGGATGGCCGTCCAGTAGAACAACTCACGTCGTGTGGTGACGATTGTATGGATAGAAAGCGTTCGCTCATAGCCGTACCAGACGGCAAAAGTGACGGCCAGAAGCACAGAGAACACAGTCGTGCTCAGGTAGAGGCTGACGCCCAGCCTGTCGGTCAGCGCGTCGGTGATCTGGGTTCCCACCACGCTCACGAGTACAACGGTCAGCCAGTAGGCCCAGGGCACGTACTGCCGCGTCCGCAGTTGGATGAGCAGGGAAGCAATGAGCAGGGTGCCCATGATCGCATCGGTAATGCCGACGCCGAGGCCAACGTGCACCGCCAGGTAGTCCGCCCCGGTCTCGCCAACGGTCGTGGACATGATCTTGATGATCCAGAAGGCAAGCGTCACCTCCGGCACCTTGTTGAGCATGCGGGTGACGCTTCGCTGCGACAGCGCCATCACGTCGTCGCCCCCCTGTGCAGGTGTGTGTGCAGGTATGTGTGCAGGGGAGCCAGTCCGTTGCGGTGGAGCGCCGGACGCTGCAGTGCGAGGGGGAAGGTCAAGGTGGCATCCTTTCACATCGCGGGATCGCCATCCTGCTCCGGCGCGGATTGCATGGCCTTGGCCTCAGGGTTGGCAAGTCCCAACCTTTGCGGGCCCGCCCGTTGGGCGGCCTTCACCTCCAGCTCCTGCTCGCCCAGCTCCTGCTCGCCGACTCGGCGGCGCGGAACGGCTGTACCCTCCACACAGCGCCTTGACCTCCGATGGCCATGCTCTAGAAGCGCACCCTTCAAGGAGAAGCCGTCGTGAACACCCATCCCGGCGCAAACAGCCTGCGCTCAGGCCCAACCGACTGTGGCCGCTTCGGCGAGTACGGCGGCCGCTTCGTCGCCGAAACCCTGATGCCGCTGATCCTGGAGGTCGAGAAAGCCTACAACGAAGCCAAGGCCGATCCGGAATTCCAGGCCGAGCTGCAGAAGCATCTGACGCATTATGTCGGCCGGCCCAGCCCGCTCTGGCTCGCCCAGCGCCTGACCGATCACCTCGGCGGCGCGAAAATCTATTTCAAGCGCGACGAGCTGAACCACACCGGCAGCCACAAGGCGAACAACTGCATGGGCCAGATCCTGCTGGCCCGCCGCATGGGCAAGACCCGCATCATCGCCGAAACCGGCGCCGGCCAGCACGGCGTCGCCACCGCCACCATGTGCGCCCTGTTCGGCCTGCCCTGCGTCATCTACATGGGCGCCACCGACGTCGCCCGCCAGGCCCCCAACGTCTTCCGCATGAAGATGCTCGGCGCCGACGTCAGACCCGTCACCTCCGGCGCCGCCACCCTAAAGGACGCAATGAATGAGGCGATGCGCGACTGGGTCGCCAACGTCGAGAACACCTATTATCTGATCGGCACCGTCGCCGGCCCCCACCCCTACCCGATGATGGTCCGCGACTTCCAATCCGTGATCGGCGAGGAAGCCAAACAGCAGCTCCAGGAAGCCGAGGGCCGCCTGCCCGACGCCGCCGTCGCCTGCATCGGCGGCGGCTCCAACGCAATGGGCCTGTTCCATCCGTTCCTGGACGACAGCTCGGTCCGCCTGATCGGCGTCGAGGCCGGCGGCCACGGCATCGACACCGGCGAGCACGCCGCCAGCCTGACCGGCGGACGCCCCGGCGTGCTGCACGGCAACCGCACCTACCTGCTGCAGGACGACGACGGCCAGATCAAGGAGGCACACAGCATCAGCGCCGGCCTCGACTACCCCGGCATCGGCCCCGAGCACTCCTGGCTGCACGATATCGGCCGCGTCGAATACGTCAGCGCGACCGACCAGGAGGCGCTCGCCGCCTTCCAGCTCTGCAGCCGCACGGAAGGCATCATCCCCGCGCTCGAACCCGCCCACGCCCTGGCCCACGTCTGCAAGCTCGCCCCCGGCATGGCCAAGGACCAGATCATCGTCATGAATCTCTGCGGCCGGGGCGACAAGGACATCTTCAGCGTCGCCGAGCACCTGGGAGTCAAATTGTGACACCACCCGCCCGACGCCCCCACCCTCGTCACGGCGACCGATCCCCAGGCCAACCCCGAGGACACGGGACCACCATCCCCCGTCACGATGGCCGAAGGGCCACTACCCGTCATGGCCGTGCTCGACCCGGCCATCTACCCCCCGCCGTCCACAACCACGACTACCCCCCGCACCGCACGTGCCAAGACCTCCTGGCCCAAGGGTCGCCGACATGAGCCGCATCTCCGCCCGGTTCGCCGAATTGAAGCGCCGGAAACGCGGCGCCCTGATCCCGTTCATCGAGGCCTGGGACCCCGACGCCGCCACCTCCATGGCCCTGCTCCGCGGCATGCCCGAGGCCGGCGCCGACCTGATCGAAATCGGCATGCCGTTCACCGACCCGATGGCCGACGGCCCGATCATCCAGGCCGCCGGCAAGCGCGCATTGGCCGCCGGCGTGAAGGTCCGTGACGTGCTGCGGATGGTGTCCGACTTCCGCCGCCAGGACGACACGACCCCCATCATCCTGATGGGCTACCTGAACCCGATCCTCTCCTACCGCCCCGACAGGTTCTGCGCCGACGCCGCCAACGCCGGCGTCGACGGCCTGATCATCGTCGACCTGCCGACCGAGGAAACCGACCTCCTGCTGCCCCACAGCAACGCCAACGGCCTCGACTTCATCCGCTTGGTCGCCCCCACCACGGACGATGCACGCCTGCCGCACGTGCTGAACGGCAGCTCCGGCTTCGTCTATTATGTCAGCATCACCGGCATCACCGGCACCCGCACCGCCACCGCCGACCACCTCGAGGCGGCGATCCCGCGCATCCGCAAGGCAACCAGCCTGCCCATCGCCGTCGGCTTCGGCGTCCGCACGCCCGAGCAGGCCGCCACCGCCACCCGCCTCGCCGACGCCGCCGTGGTCGCCTCGGCCCTGATCGACACCCTCGCCGCCAACCTCGACGAAGCCGGCAAGCCGCGACCCGACGCCGTGCCCAAGGTCCTCGACCAGGTCCGCGCCCTCGCCGCCGCGGTGCGGAGATAGAGCATCCGTCCCACATACCCCTCCCACCCGTCATGGCCGGGCTTGACCCTAAGGGGGCCACACAAGTCCGGAACGTTTTATCCCCTCGAGCATGAACTTGAGGCGTGTAGGGCCGCGGATCAGCACGATCGGTCCTGGCTTGCCGTAGTAGCCGGTCCAGCCGCCGAGGCGCGCGCAGATCCAGCCGAGGTGCGCGAGCGATCCCGGCGGATGGGGGTTGGTTTGGCGGGCGGTGCGGCCTTCCAGGGTACGGCCGATGGCCGCGATGGCGGGCTGATCGGCTGGATCGCACACATCGCTCATGGGCC
>DASQVN010000510.1:0-4689 GCA_035640755.1 Rhodopila sp. | reverse complement strand
TCTATCTCCCCACCGGCTTCTTCAAGGGCTACCAGGCCTGGCGTACCAGCCTCTCGGGCGTCGCCAAGGCCCCGTTCCCCGTCTTCTGGGACGTCACGAAGGCATGATGAACCACCCAGCAACCAGCGAGACCACCCCCTGATGCTCGCCTACGTCATCCGCCGTATTCTCGCCACCATCCCCGTTGTTATCCTGGTCGCCCTGTTCGTCTTCAGCCTGCTCTACATCTCCCCCGGTGACCCCGCCGCGATCATCGCGGGCGACCAGGCCACCCCGGCGGACGTCGAGCACATCCGCGCCTCCCTCGGCCTCGACCGCCCGTACCTGGTGCGCTTCGGCGACTGGTTCTGGCAGATCCTGCACGGTGACCTCGGCACCTCGATCTTCACCAATCTGCCGGTCACACACATGATCGCGCAGCGGATCGAGCCCACCGTCTCATTAATGATCCTCACGCTGATCATCTCCCTCAGCCTCGCCATTCCCATGGGTGTGCTCGCCGCCTGGAAGCACGGCGGCTGGATCGACCGGCTGGTCATGGCCACCGCGGTGTTCGGCTTCTCCACCCCCGTGTTCGTCGTCGGCTACCTGCTGGCCTACTTCTTTGCGCTGCGGCTCGACTGGCTGCCGGTCCAGGGCTTCACCCCGATCGGGCAGGGATTCTGGCCCTTCCTCCGCACCCTGATCCTGCCCTCGATCGCCCTCGGCCTGATCTACATGGCGCTGATCGCCCGCATCACCCGCGCAACGATGCTCGACGTGCTCAACCAGGACTACGTGCGCACTGCGAAGGCCAAGGGAGTCGGCCAGCGCGGCATCCTGTATATCCACGCCCTGAAGAATGCCGCCGTCCCCATCGTCACCATCGTCGGCATCGGCTTCGCCGCGCTGATCGGCGGCGCCGTCGTCACCGAAAGCGTCTTCGCCATCCCCGGCCTCGGCCGTCTGACGGTCGATGCCATCCTCCGCCGCGACTACCCGGTGATCCAGGGCGTCGTGCTCCTGTTCAGCTTCCTCTACGTCCTGATCAACCTGGGCGTCGACCTTCTCTACACCCTGTTTGACCCGAGGATCCGCTATTGAGCGCCACCACGCACGACCAGGCGGCGACCCGCGACGTAACCGAGCGCTACACCGCCGCGCCCACGCTGCCCGCCGTCCTGCCCGAGCCGAGGCAGCGCGGCCGCATCACGGGCTTCATTTACCGCCACCCGACCATCGTCGTCGGCGGCACGCTGCTTGCCATCGTGGTGTTCATCGCCATCTTCGCCCCCTGGCTCGGCACCAAGGACCCGACCGCGCTCGCCCCCGCCCGGCGCACCCGCGAGCCCTCCGCGCTCTATTGGTTCGGCACCGACATGCTGGGCCGCGACGTCTATTCGCGCGTCATGTACGGCTCCCGCGTCTCGCTCATCGTCGGCTTCTCGGTCGCCGTCTGCGCTTCGGTCATCGGCGCCGTCATCGGCCTGATCGCCGGCTATGTGCGCTGGCTGGATGCCATCATCATGCGCATCATGGACGGGCTGATGTCGATCCCGTCCATCCTCCTCGCCATCGCGCTGATGGCACTCACCCGCGCCTCGGTGCAGAACGTCATCATCGCCATCACGATCGCCGAGTTCCCGCGCGTTTCCCGCCTTGTCCGCGGCCTCGTCCTCTCCCTGCGGGAGCAACCCTATGTCGAGGCCGCCATCGCCGCCGGCACCCGCGCGCCCAGGATCATCGTCAGGCATATCCTGCCCAACACCTTCGCACCGCTGATGGTGCAGGCCACCTTCATCTGTGCCTCCGCCATGATCACCGAGGCCATCCTTTCGTTCATCGGCGCCGGCACGCCGCCGATCATCCCGAGCTGGGGCAACATCATGGCCGAGGGCAGGGCGCTTTGGCAGGTCAAACCCTACATCGTGTTCTTCCCGGCGATCTTCCTCTCCGTCACCGTCCTTGCCGTGAATCTTCTGGGTGATGGTTTGCGCGACGCCCTCGACCCCCGGCTGGCGAAGAGGCTCTGACCGATGCCCCTGCTCGAAGTCGAAAACCTCCAGACCCATTTCGCCACTCCGGACGGCGTCGTCCGTGCCGTCGAGGGGCTTTCGTTCCACGTCGACGCTGGCGAGACCGTCGCCATTGTCGGCGAATCCGGCTGCGGCAAATCGGTCACGTCGATGTCCATCCTGCGCCTGGTCCCGGAACCGCCCGGCAAGATCCAGGGCCGCATCACCTTCCAGAACCGCGACCTGCTGCAACTCTCGGAACAGGAGATGCGGGACATCCGCGGCAACGCGATCTCGATGATCTTCCAGGAGCCGATGACCAGCCTGAACCCGGTGCTGACCGTCGGCCGCCAGATCGACGAGACCGTCCGACTGCACCAGGGTCTGAACGCCCGCGACGCCGAAGCCAAGGCGATCGAGATGCTCACCCTGGTCGGCATTCCCGCCCCGGGCCGCCGCGTCCGCGAATACCCCCATCAGCTTTCAGGCGGCATGCGCCAGCGCGTCATGATCGCCATGGCGCTGGCCTGCAACCCGAAGCTGCTGATCGCAGACGAGCCCACGACCGCGCTGGATGTCACCATCCAGGCGCAAATCCTCGACCTGATGCGCGACCTGAAAAACCGCCTCGGCTCCGCCATCATGCTGATCACCCACGACCTTGGCGTCGTTGCCGAAATGGCCGAACGGGTGGTGGTCATGTACGCCGGCCGCAAGGTTGAGGAAGCGCCGGTGCGCGAGATCTTTGCGCACCCGATGCACCCCTATACGCGCGGCCTTCTCGGCGCGGTGCCGAAACTCGGCTCATCTCTTGAGGAAGGCCCCCGCAGCAAGCTTGCCGAGATCCCCGGCCTCGTGCCCAGCCTGCGCAAGCCGATCGTCGGCTGCGCCTTCGCCGGCCGCTGCCCGATGGCGACCGATCTCTGCCGCCGCGTCGCCCCTGCGATCGAACCGAAAGCCCCAGGCCATAGCGCCGCCTGCCACTACGCCGGAGAGACCGTGCCCGCATGACCGTCGAACGTCCCTTGCTGGAGGTCAACGGCCTCAAGAAGCACTTCCCCATCCACGGCGGCATCCTCGGCCGGACCACCGCCAGGGTCTATGCGGTGGACGGCGTCAGCTTCGACATTCGCCGCGGCGAAACCCTCTCGCTCGTCGGCGAATCGGGCTGCGGCAAATCCACTGTCGGCAAGTCGATCCTGCGCCTGCACAGCCTCACCGAGGGCGAGGTCCATCTGGACGGCCAACGCATCGACAACATGCGCGCCGGCCGCCTGCGCGCCGTGCGCAAGCGCGTCCAGGTGGTCTTCCAGGATCCGTTCAGCAGCCTGAACCCGCGCATGAAGGTGCGCGACATCCTGGCCGAACCCCTGGTCAATTTCGGCATGGCGAAAGGCCGAGCGGACCTTGATGCCCAGATCGAGGCGCTCATGGACAAGGTCCGCCTGCCGCGCGAATCGATCAACCGCTACCCGCACGAATTTTCCGGCGGGCAGCGCCAGCGCATCGGCATCGCCCGTGCCCTTGCCCCCGGCGCCGACCTGATCATCTGCGACGAGGCTGTCTCCGCCCTCGACGTTTCGGTCAAGGCCCAGATCATCAATCTGCTCGCCGACCTCCAGAATGAGCTTGGCCTGGCCCTGCTGTTCATCAGCCACGACCTCGCCACGGTCGAGCACCTGACGCACCGCATCGCGGTGATGTACCTCGGCAAGATCGTCGAGCTTGCCGACCGCCGCACCCTGTTCAGCCAGTCGCACCACCCCTACACCAAGGCGCTGCTGTCCGCCGTGCCGGTGCCCGATCCCACCGCGAAGCGCCAGCGGATCATCCTGACCGGCGACGTCCCGAGCCCGATCAATCCGCCCATGGGGTGCCGCTTTCATACCCGCTGCCCGTTCGTCTTTGACCGCTGCCGCAGCGAGGAACCCGTCCTGCGTCCGGTCGGTCCCGGCCATCTCTCGGCCTGCCATCTCGATGAGGTGCCGGTCACGGATGTCCTGCCGCACGCGGCGTAGCGCGTGCACGGTTGAGGCGGCGCCAGCTACGGTTCGTTCGTCTCCACGAACGCCTGCAGCCGGGTCAATGCCTGGTCCCATTGGCCTGAGATGTCAGCAAGGAAGCCGCGGGCCTCGTCGAACCGCGCGCTCTGCAGTTCCCAGACACGATCGCGCCCGGCGCGCGCGCCGCGCACGATTCCGGCACTCTCCAGGGTGCGGAGATGCTTCGCGATGCCCTGCCGTGACACGCGGGTCCCCGCCACCAGCGACATGGTCGAGAGCGGGCCGTGCGCGCCCAGGCGGGCAACGATCCCGAGGCGGATCGGGTCCCCGAGAGCGGCAAAGACCGGGGCTGCACTGTCCGGAGGAAGCATGGGCCGGCCACTCCGCTGGTGTTTCGCTACGACGCCTGGCCTGCCAGGTACTTCGCGATGAGCTGCACCTGCTTCGTCCAGCCGCCGTCATTGGCCGCAAACGCCTTCGCCCGCCGCTCCAGCGGGATCCGGTCGAAGCCGGACTCGCAAATCGTCAGCAGCACGTCGTCCGCCACTTCCTCAAGGCTGAAGAGGATCAGAGTCGTCGGCTCCTGGCTGTAGTCGATTCCTGGTTCCACGGCATAGGGATGCCAGCGGAACGAAATCCGCCGCATTGGCTCGATGCTGTCCACGTGGAACGTGAACGTCTTCCCGGCATGG
>DASQVN010000509.1:0-2342 GCA_035640755.1 Rhodopila sp. | reverse complement strand
GCCGGTAGTTCGGGTCGCCGGCGTTCTGGCGGTCGACCACGGCGGCCATGCGCCTCAGCGCCTCCATGACCTGCTCCCTGGTCACCACGCCGTGGTGCAGCCAGTTGGCGAGGTGCTGGGAGGAGATGCGCAGGGTGGCGCGGTCCTCCATCAGGCCAATATCGTGGATGTCGGGCACCTTGGAGCAGCCGACGCCCTGGTCGATCCAGCGCACGACGTAGCCGAGGATGCCCTGGCAGTTGTTGTCGATCTCCTGGCGGATGTCGTCGGGAGACCAGTTCCGGCCCTCGGCGACGGGGATGGTCAGCAGGGTTTCCAGCGGGGCGGTCTGGCGGGAGGCGAGGTCGCTCTGGCGGTCGAGCACATTGACCTGGTGATAGTGCAGGGCGTGCAGCGTGGCGGCGGTGGGGGAGGGCACCCAGGCAGTATTGGCGCCGGCCATCGGATGGCCGATCTTCTGCGCCAGCATGTCCGCCATACGGTCGGGCGCGGCCCACATGCCCTTGCCGATCTGCGCCTTGCCGCGCAGGCCGCACTCCAGGCCGATATCGACGTTGCGGTCCTCGTACGCCTTGATCCAGGGGGTGTTTCGCATCTCGTTCTTGCGGATCATCGGGCCGGCTTCCATCGAGGTGTGGATCTCATCGCCCGTGCGGTCGAGGAAACCGGTGTTGATGAACACCACCCGTTCCGCGGCGGCGGCAATGCAGGCCTTGAGGTTGGCGGAGGTGCGCCGTTCCTCATCCATGATGCCCATCTTCAGCGTGTTCCTGGGCAGCCCGAGGATGGTTTCGACGCGGGCGAACAGGTCGCTGGTCAGGGCGACCTCGTCCGGCCCGTGCATCTTGGGCTTGACGATGTAGATGCTGCCGGTGCGGCTGTTCTTCAGCGTGCCCGTGCCCCTGATGTCGTGCAGGGCGATCAGGGAGGTGATGAGGGCGTCGAGGAAGCCTTCGGGGATTTGCTGCCCGTTCTGGTCGAGCACGATGTCGGTGTACATGTGATGGCCGACATTGCGCACCAGCATGAGGCTGCGGCCGGGCAGGGTCAGGGTGCCGCCGTCCGGCTTCGTGTACTGTCGGTCGGGATTGAGCCGGCGGGTCACCATGCGGCCGTTCTTCTCGAACGTGTCCTCCAGCGTGCCGTTCATGAGGCCGAGCCAGTTGCGGTAGGCGAGGGTCTTGTCGGTTGCGTCGACCGCGGCGATGGAGTCCTCGCAGTCCTGGATGGTGGTGACGGCGGACTCCATCAGGACATCGGCGATGCCGGCGGGGTCGTCCTTGCCGATCGGGTTGGCGCGGTCGATCGCGATCTCGATGTGCAGGCCGTTGTTGCTGAGCAGGATGGCGGAGGGTGCCGAGTCATCACCGCGGTAGCCGGCGAACTGGGCGGGGTCCTTGAGGCCGGTGCGCTCGCCGTTCCTTCTGGTGACGGAGAGCTTGCCGTCCTGCACCGAGTAGGCGGTTGCATCGGCATGGCTGCCCGAGGCGAGGGGGACGGCGCCGTCGAGGATTTCCCGGGCGCGCGCGATGACCTTGGCGCCGCGTACCTTGTTGTAGCCGCCGGAGCGGGTGGCGCCTTCCTCCTCGGGGATGGCATCGGTACCATAGAGCGCATCGTAGAGGCTGCCCCAACGGGCGTTGGCGGCATTCAGGGCGTAGCGGGCGTTGGTGACGGGGACGACGAGCTGCGGGCCGGGGATGGTGGCGATCTCGGGATCGACGTTGGCGGTGCTGACGGCGACGTGAGCGGGTTGCTCGACGATGTAGCCGATCTCCCGCAGGAAGCGCATGTAGCCTTGCTGGTCGGCTGGCTTGCCGCGATTTGCGACGTGCCAGGCGTCGATCTGCTGCTGGATGCGGTCGCGCTTGTCCAGCAACGCCTTGCAGCGTGGTGCGAGATCCTTCAGCAGCGCCGCGAAGCCTGTCCAGAGGGCGGTGTTGTCGATCCCGGTGCCGGGCAAGGCGTCGTCCTGCACGAAATCGTGAAGTGTGTTTGCAACACGGATCCCAGCGATTTCGACGTAATCCACAGTGCAGGCTCCTATGGGGCAGGTGAAGAAGGCCGGCATATAGGACCGATTTTGCCGCACGTGTCAGCCCCCGGGCCGGCGCGCCGCCGGTCGTTTTTTGTGCACCGCGCGCAAGAGTGAGCTTGACTCGGGCGCTGGGCATCCAATCTCCGGGGGGCAGATGGCGGCTTGGCCGTATCTGCGTGACGTTTCCCCCCCAAACTTAAGCGGCGCCTCTGGCGCCGCTTTTTTTGCGCCCGCGTGATCCGCGCCCGCGTGATCCGCGTCGTCCTTATCCCCGGGGGTGGGTCTTGCGCCAGACGGCGAGAAG
>DASQVN010000508.1:0-3621 GCA_035640755.1 Rhodopila sp. | reverse complement strand
ATATGTTGACCATCCTTAGCCACCCCGTCACGGTGGCCGTAGGGCTGTCATCCACCGATCGTGCGCCGTGCATCCCATGCCGCCGTCAGCCGGTGTTGTCGTGCCAAAACGCGCCAATGATCACGCGCCAGTAATTATAAGGCAACCGCGCTCAGGGCGGTGCAAGGCATCCTGCGCAAACCGGGCGGTTCAGGAAATCCGGTCCTGAAGGCGCACCAGCACCCCACTCCGCTCCTCCGAAGGCAGGCACAGCGCCGCCAGCGCCGGCGCCACCTGTTCGGGCGTCGGCAACGTCGCCCGATCCTCGCCGGGAAACGCATTTGCCCGCATCCGCGTCGCAACCGGGCCAGGGTCGAACAGGTTCGCCTTCACCCGCGTGATCCGAAGCTCCTGCGCCCAGGTCAGCACCAGGTTCTCCATCGCGGCCTTGGTCGCTCCGATCGCCCCCCAGTACGCCAGCGGCGCCCGCGCGTGCTCATCCGTCACGAACACGGCCCGCCCCGCCGGCGCCTGCCGCAGCAGCGGGTCGCAGGTGCGGATCAGCCGCCACGTCGCGGCCAGGTTGACCGCCACCACATCGTCCCAGTCATCCGGCATGATGTGCGAAACCGGCGTGAGCCGCCCGAGCGCGCCGGCATTGTGCACCAGCACGTCCAGCCGCCCGAACCGCTGATACAGCGACGGCCCGATCGCATCGAGCTGCCCACCCTCCCGCAAATCCAGCGGCAGCAGCGTCGCCTGCCCGCCAACCGCGCGGATCGCGTCGTCGGTCTCCTCCAGCCCGCCCTGCGTGCGCCCCGTGATCACCGGATGTGCGCCAAGACGGGCCAGCTCCACCGCGAGCGCCGCGCCGATCCCCCGGCTCGCGCCGGTCACCAGTGCAATCGCCCCATCCAGTGGATCAGCCATCACTGGGGCCCAGCCATTACTGATGCACGGCCAGCAGGCTGAGCTGGCGGTCCTGGTTGTCCTGCTGATCCGGCAGCCCAATCGGGTAGTCGCCGGTAAAGCAGGCGTCGCAGTAATACGGCTTGTCCGGGTCGCGCCCTGGCTTGCCCAACGCCCGATACAGCCCGTCCAGCGAGATGAACGCCAGGCTGTCGGCACCGATCAGCTCCGCCATCTCGGTCACCGAATTGCGCGACGCGAGCAGCTTTGCACGTTCCGGCGTATCGATGCCGTAGAAGCAGGAGTGCGTGGTTGGCGGCGAGGATATGCGCATATGCACCTCGTGCGCCCCAGCCGCCCGCACCATCTCGACGATCTTCTTGCTGGTCGTGCCGCGCACGATCGAGTCATCCACCAGGATCACCCGCTTGCCTTCCAGGATCGGGCGGTTGGCCGAGTGCTTCAGCTTCACCCCGAGGTGCCGGATATGCTCGGTCGGCTCGATGAAGGTGCGCCCGACATAGTGGTTGCGGATGATCCCAAGCTCGAACGGGATGCCGCTCTCCATCGCATAGCCCATCGCCGCCGGCACGCCGGAGTCCGGCACCGGCACGACAACATCCGCCGGCACCGGCGCCTCCTGCGCAAGCTGCGCGCCGATGCGCTTGCGCGCGTCATAGACCGGCATGCCTTCCATCACTGAGTCCGGCCGGGCGAAATAGATGTATTCGAATACGCAGAAGCGTTCGCGAATGCGCCCGAACGGCTTGATGCTGTGCACGCCCTGGTCGTTGATAACGACGATCTCACCGGGTTCCACGTCGCGCACGAAATCGGCGCCGACGATATCGAGCGCGCAGGTCTCGCTCGCCAGTACCCAGCCGCCGGTTCCGTCCACGCCGATGCGCCCCAGGATCAGCGGGCGCACCCCCATCGGGTCGCGCACCCCCATCAGCGCTTCGTTGGACAGCGCCACCAGTGAGTACGCACCGACCACCTGTTTCAGTGCATCGATCAGCCGGTCCACCACCGTGGAGTACAGGCTGATGGCGATCAGGTGCACGAACACCTCGGAGTCCGTGGTGGATTGGAATAGGCAGCCCCGCCGCACCAGCGCCCGGTGCAGGATATGCGCGTTCGTCAGGTTGCCGTTGTGCGCCACCGCGAACCCGCCGAACTCGAAATCCGCGTACAGGGGTTGCACGTTGCGCAGGATCGTGTCGCCCGTGGTGGCATAGCGGTTGTGCCCGATGGCGCTGCGGCCCGGCAGCTTCTCGATCACCCGCGCATCACTGAAATTGTCGCCGACCAGCCCCATCCCGCGATGCGAGTGGAAATGCCGGCCGTCGAACGTGACAATGCCGGTTGCCTCCTGTCCGCGATGCTGCAGGGCGTGCAGGCCGAGCGCCGTCATCGCCGCCGCGTCCGGCACGTTCCAGATGCCGAAGACGCCGCACTCCTCATGCAGGGAGTCGTCCTCGGTAGTCCGCCCGTCGAAAGCCATCCGTGACAACTCCTACTCTCTTTCCGTCGGCCGCCCCGTTGCTCGGCCTTGCGGGGTTGCATGGAACAAGGCCTCGGCCGTGGCTTCAGGCCCGGAAGGCGGCGCTTCCAGCCGGATCGACTGCCGCACACTGTCAGGCAGCAGGCCCCGCATGTAGGCGGCGCCGTCATAGGCGGGGGTCAGCGTACGCGCCGAGCGCACCGGATTCGGCCAGTAACTCATTGGGAACGCCACGTTGGCCAGGATATAGGCAAGGCAGACCAGCACCGCACCCCTGGCCAGGCCGAATACCAGGCCCAAGGTGCGGTCAACGCCGCTCAGTGCCGAATCGCGCACAACAAGGCCGATGCGGTGCGCGACGAAGATCAGCACGATCAGGGCGACAACGAAGACCAGTGCCAGGCTGATCGGATCGACCCAGACCGGGGTGTGCACATACTGCGCCACCGTCCCGCGCACCACCGGCAGCCCGAAATACGCCGCCGCCGCGGCGCCCACCCAGGCGCCGATGCCGAGGATTTCCCGCACGAACCCGCGCGCGAAGGCGAGCAGCCCGGAAATCGCCACGAACCCCAGAACCGCCAGGTCAACCCAGGTCATGCCGCCGTTATCCAAACCGATGCGCGCCTTATCGTCCCCTCAGCGCCCGTCGCCAAGCGGTTCATGCATCCTGTTTTGCGGATTCCGGCGCGAAACGGGCAACAAGATCGGCAATGTGGCCGATTTCCTCCAACTGTAGGCTGTCGGGCGCCACCAGCCGGCGGTTGCCATGCGCCACGCGGCGGGGCAGGGCGGCCCCGTCGAACCCGAGCTTCGCCGCTTCCTTCAGCCGCGCATCGGCCTGTGCCACCTGGCGGATTTCGCCGGAGAGCCCAATCTCCCCAAAATAGACCATGCCTGGATGGGTCGGCGTGCTGAACGCCGCGGATACGATCGCCGCCGCCACAGCCAGGTCGGCCGCCGGCTCCTGCACCCTGAGTCCGCCGGCAATGTTCAGATACACGTCCGTCTGGTTCAGCCGGACCCCGGCACGGGTCTCCAGCACGGCGAGCAGCATCGACAGCCGCCCGCTGTCCCAGCCGATGACTGAGCGGCGGGGGGATCCGCCGGGATTCGGCGCCAGCAGCGCCTGCACCTCCACCAGCACCGGCCGCGTGCCCTCCAGCCCGGCGAACACCGCCGATCCCGCAATATTTCCGCGACGCTCGGCCAGGAACAGCGCGGAGGGA
>DASQVN010000507.1:0-9469 GCA_035640755.1 Rhodopila sp. | reverse complement strand
GGGGTTAATCATGATCTCGTCGGTTTTCGTCGACCGGCCGCGGCTCGCGATCGTCATCGCGGTGCTGATGAGCCTGGCTGGTGCGCTCGCCCTGTTGCGCATTCCCGTGTCGCAGTTCCCCGACATCGTGCCACCGCAGGTCACGGTCTCGACCACGTATACCGGGGCATCGGCTGCGGTGGTGGAGCAGACGGTCGCGCAGCCGCTGGAAGCCGCGGTCGTCGGCGTGGACAAGATGATCTACATGAAGTCCAACAGCGCGAATGACGGCAGCTATTCGCTGACGGTCAGCTTTGAGCTGGGGACGAACCCGGACATTGACGTGGTGAACGTCAACAACCGGGTGCAACAGGCGCTCGCGCGCCTGCCGCCCGAGGTGCAGCGCACTGGCCTTACGGTACGCAAGCGGTCGTCGGCGATCCTGGAGTTCCTGCAGTTCTACAGTGAGGGCGGGGAGAAGGATCCGCTGTTCATCAGCAACTACGTCACCATCAACGTGCTGGATCGGCTGGCACGCACGCCGGGCGTGGGTGATGCGACGCTGTTTGGGCGGCTGGACTACTCCATGCGCATCTGGTTCGACATGGACCGGCTAGTCGCGCTGAACCTGACGCCGGCGGACATCATCTCCGTCATCCAGTCGCAGAACGTCCAGGCCGCCGTAGGGCGCATCGGCGCGCGGCCTACCAACGATGCGACGCAGTTCCAGTTGAGCGTGCAGACGCAGGGGCGGCTCACGACGCCGGAGGAGTTCGGCAACATCGTGATCCGCGCGTACCCGGACGGATCGGTACTGCGGGTGAAGGATGTGGCGCGGACCGAGCTGGGGGCGGCCAACAGCGACACGCTGAGCCGGCTGAACGGCAATCCGGCGGTCTCGATCGGCATCTATCTGGCGCCAGGGGCGAACGCGGTACAGACCTCGGCCCGTGTCGGCGCAGCGCTCAATGAATTATCGGCGCGGTTTCCGCCGAGCATCAAGGCGCGGGTGTTCTATGACAGCAGCTCGTTCGTTTCGGCGACGATTGATGAGGTGATCAAGACGCTGCTGATTGCCTTTGCGCTGGTGGTTGCCGTGGTGTTTGTCTTCCTGGGCAGTGTGCGGGCGACGATCATCCCCATGGTGGCGATCCCGGTGAGCCTGATCGGCACATTCGCTGTCCTACTGGCGTTCGGCGTTTCGGCCAACACGATCTCCCTGCTGGCGTTGGTGCTGGGCATTGGCGTGGTTGTCGACGATGCGATCGTCGTGGTGGAGAATGTCGAGCGGGTGATGGCGGAGGAGCCCCGGCTTACACCCGCGCAAGCAACCAAGAAGGCGATGGCGCAGATCACTGGCCCGGTGGTTGCGATTTCGCTGGTGCTGCTGTCGGTGTTCGTGCCGGTGGCGTTCATTCCCGGGCTCTCCGGCACGCTGTTCCGGCAGTTCGCGATCACGATCAGCGTGGCGATGCTGCTCTCCGCGGTGAATGCGCTGACGTTGTCGCCGGCGCTGTGCGCGCTGTTCCTGCGGCACGGCCGGCGGCCGCGCGGGCCGGTTGGATGGATGCTGACCGGCATCGACAAGGCGCGGGACGGCTACGCGAGCGTTGTGACCCGGCTGCTTCGGTTGGCGGTGCTCTCGCTGGTCGTGCTGGCAGCGGCCGGGGCGGGCACCGCATTCCTGGGCCGGATTACGCCGGGTGGCTTTCTGCCGGAGGAGGACCAGGGTGCGGTCTTCACCGTCGTACAGCTGCCCGACGGCGCCTCGGTTTCCCGCACCCGGGCCGTCGTGGAGCAGGTGGAAAACCTGATCAGGCCGATGCCGCAGGTCGAGGCGGTGCTGTCGATTGTCGGATTTTCGCTGCTGGAAGGCAGCAACCAGCCGAATGCGGCATTCATCGTGACCCGGCTGAAGCCGTTTGATCAGCGGATCGGGCCGGCCAACGGGGTCCGCGCGGTCCTGGGTCAGATCTTCGGCGGTGCGCAGCAGATCCGTTCGGCGACCGTGTTCCCGTTCAACCTGCCGCCGATCATCGGACTTTCGACCAGCGGCGGGTTCGAATATCAGCTTGAGAACCTGGAGGGACGTCCGCCGGAAGACATGGCCAGCGTCATGCAGGGCATGGTCGCGGCGGCGAACCAGGACCCTCGGCTGACGCGGGTGTTCTCGACGTTCACGGCCTCCAACCCGTCGCTGTGGCTGGACATCGACCGCGACAAGGCGCAGGCGCTGGGCCTCACGATGGCGGACATCTTCAATGCGCTGCAGACGACGCTAGGCGGTTACTACGTCAACGATTTCAACCTGTTCGGGCGGACCTGGCAGGTGAACATGCAAGGTGACGCGGTCAACCGCAGCGACCCGGCCGCAATCTACAAGATCTACGTGCGGAACAAGACCGGGGATATGGTGCCGTTGCGGTCCGTGGCTGATGTCCGTGTCAAATTGGGGCCGCAAGTGATCAGCCGGTACAACAACTACCGCAGCGTGACGATCAATGGGGGGCCAAAGCCGGGAGTGTCGTCGGGTGACGCGCTGTTTGCCATGGACCAGCTTTCGCGCACTACCCTGCCCCCAGGATATGCCTATGAGTGGACCGGGACCGCGTACCAGGAACGGCAGGCGTCCGGGCAGACCATCTATCTGCTCGGGCTGGCGGCGCTGTTTGCGTACCTGTTCCTGGTCGGGCTGTATGAAAGCTGGATGATCCCGATCCCGGTGCTCCTGTCAGTGATTGTGGGCGTGTTCGGCGCATTTGTCGGGCTGCAACTGTTTGGTCTGCCGCTCGATCTGTATGCCCAGATCGGCATGGTGGTGCTGATTGCGCTGGCGGCAAAGAACGGCATCCTGATCGTGGAATTTGCCAAGGAGCAGCGGGAGGCCGGACGCTCGATCCGCGATGCCGCGGCGCTTGGAGCGCGGATGCGGATCCGGGCGGTGCTGATGACCTCGATTGCGTTCATCTTCGGCCTCATCCCGCTGGTGTGGGCTGAAGGGGCGGCGATGCTGAGCCGACGCGGAGTCGGAACTGCGGTGTTCGGGGGCATGATCATCGCCAGCACGGTGGGCGTGTTCCTGATCCCGATGCTGTATGTCGTAGTCCAGTCGGTGCGGGAGTCGGTGAAGCGACGCTACGGGCACTCATCCGGTCACGCCTGAGGGCGAGAGCCATTGCTTGCCGTGCGGACCCGGCATCAAGGTCCGCGACTTGCGTGGCTGTTGCTCAGGCAGAGCGTGCCGCCGTCGAGGGGGCGGCAGTGGCGCGCTCGACTGCGAAAAGCAGGGTATAGCTGAGCACCAGAAGAGCTGCAGCACCGGCATTCACGAGGAAGACGTAGCCGACGACGGAAGCCGTGAAGCCATATTCCCCGCCGGGAAGGACGAAGGAGCTCGTGTAGAGCGCCAATTCATACGTTCCGAACGCGGCGAGGAAGGACAGGCTGGCGGCGCGCACGGTCGACCCGTGGGCCAGTGTGACGCGCGCAACGAGCACCGCGAGGCACGCCGATCCGCCGATAGCGACGCCCCAGGCGAAACTGTCCCACGTCCAGGGATAACCCAGCAGGCCATATCCGATTGCCTGGTTGGCAAGCCAGGCGGCGAGAACCATGAGCAGCGCATAGCGGCGCGTGCAGGTCATCGCGGCCAGTGTCGCCAGGGCGGCGAAGGGCATGGCACAGGCGAAGACCGTGCTGAGCGCGATGCATCCGACAACCAGGACCACCGCCCATAGTGGCTGTGCGGCACGCCAGCCTGGAAGCCGGGAGTTATGGGGAAACATTTCTGCAGCCATGTCTTTCATCCTTCGCCGCGCCGCGCATTCCTGCTCCCATTCTGGGCGGGCATCAATATCCTGCATGGCACGTCGGTGACGCGCCCGGCGGAACCATACACCGCCTGGAGTATCGGCCATTCCCGGCTGACAAGGGGTCGTCACCGCATCTGCCTGGCCACCCCATATATCTTTGTTTTTCAAGCAAAATGGTTGATGATGGCCTTGCGATCGCCATGATGGGAGATGGTCATCGAATAGGGTGACCGAGATCAGGTGATGACCTGCGTGTTGCGGAGGCCGGCAATTTGCGCTTCGTCGTATTGCAGCCAGTCGATCAGGACCTCGGCCCCATGCTGGCCGAGAAGAGGTGCTGGCTTGAGCTCGGGGACCGTGCCGCCGAAGCGGACGGGCCAGCCGGTCATGACGTATTCACCAACCACCGGATGCGGCATCGCCTGACGAATACCGCGTTCGCGGAATGTCGGGTCGTTGGCGAGCTCCATCGTATCGAGCACCGCGCCGGCGGGGATCGTGGCGTCGCCGACCAGCTTCATGGCGGTGTGCTTGTCGTGCCTGATCGTCCACTCGGAGACGATGCGATCGACTTCCTCCCGATGCTCGGTGCGGGCGGCGGGGGTTGCATAGCGCGGATCGCCGATCAGATCCTCCCGGCCAATGACCTTCAGCAGGCGGGTCCAGTGCTCGGGGTTGGCGGCACTGGTGTAGATGAACACGTAGTCGTTGGGACCACCGCCGGCGCATGGATAGACACCGATCGGAGGATTGCCGCCACCGACGGTCTTCGACCCGGCGCGCGGGGCCGGCATGCCGGTGCGCTCCATATAGGTGAAGGCGTTGCGGATATAGTGCAGGACCGCGTCCTGCATGGCGACCTGGAGGAGTTCCCCCTGCCCTGTGCGCAGGCGGCGGACATAGGCGCCCAGGATCGAGATGGCCATCAGCATGCCGGTGCCGGTGTCGCCGATTGTGGCGCCTGGCTTGCAGGGTGGTCCGTCCTCCTCCCCGGTGATGGACATCAGGCCGCCGCAAGCCTGTGCGATCATGTCAAAGGCCAGGTTCTTCTCGAACGGGCTGCCGACGCCGAAGCCCTTCACCTGGCAGTAGATGATCGCCGGGTTGATGCCTTGAATCACGTCGTAGCCCAGGCCAAGCCGTTCAATCGCGCCGGGGGCGAAGTTCTCGATCATCACGTCGGCTGTCCTGGCCAGCTCCTTGACGAGTTCCAGGCCAGCTGGATTCTTCAGGTTGACGGCGAGCGAACGTTTGTTTGCGTTGTACTGCAAGAAGTAGAAGGCGTCCTTGTCGGCCTTGCCGCCGACCGAGCGGCCAGGGTCGCCGACGCCCGGGTTTTCGACCTTGACGACATCGGCGCCCAGCCAGGCCAGCGCCTCGGTGCATGACGGACCGGCCTCAAACTGGGTCAGATCAAGGATTTTCAGCCCTGCCAGGCAATTTTCGGCGGCCATGATGCGTCTCCCCCACTTCTTGTCCCAAAGGTAGGCGAGGGATTGTCGCTGCGTCCAGATCGGTACGGTTTTTGATGCACCATCCTGGCCGATTCTTCGCGGTGTGAAAAGAATGCCACTTGCGTTCCGGGCGTGGGGAAGCCAGCCTTTCGGGCATGGTGGAGCCCGTGAGTCTCAGTCACTATCGCGACGACCGCCTGTGGGCGGTCGTCGCGTCGATCGGTCGGACATCCCGCGTCGCAGAAGTGTTTTCCAGCCGATTGGCGGCTTTGGCCGACCGAGCATGGCGCGAACAGCAGGTCACCGCGTATGCCGGATTCCTGCGAAACTCAAGGCAACCGACGCCTTCATATACGGTCAGACCGATCAGGCGATCGGATCTGCCACGATCCTGGCGACCGCTGCCGGCGCTTGGATTCCTGCATGGCAAGCTGATGTAGCGTCAGTCTTCGGCCGTCAACGTCAGGTTCTCGGGCGTGCGCTTCAGCCGGTCGATCAATTCCTCCAACTGAAGCATGTCGGTAAACTGGATCTTGATCTCGCCGCCGCCCTTCCGATTCGTGACGATCGACACTTGGCATCCGATCGCCTGACTGACCTGGCGTTCAAGGTCGAGCACGTCGGGGCGCTTCCGGGCCGGCCGCCGTTCCTGCCCCCGCGCTTCGGCGGCCTTCGCGACGAGGGCTTCGGCCTGCCGCACCGACAATCCGCGCTTGATGATTAGGGTGGCCAAGGCCTCGGGGTCGGGGGCGTTGACCAAGGCGCGGGCGTGGCCCGACGTCAGAGTGCCGGAGCGGATTTCCTGCTTGATCGGTTCGGACAGCTTCAGCAGGCGGATGGTGTTGCCGATATGGCCGCGCGACTTGCTGACGGCGTAACCCAGGGCCTCCTGCGTCAGGCCGAAATCGCCGATCAGGCGCTGGAAGCCTTCGGCTTCCTCCAGCGGATTGAGATCCTGGCGCTGCAGGTTTTCCACCAGGGCGATGATCGCGGCATCGCTGTCATCGACTTCCCGCCGCATGGCAGGGATTTCGGTGAGACCAGCGAGCATGGCGGCGCGGAAGCGGCGTTCGCCGGCGACGATCTGGTAGCGGTCCTCGGCTGTCGGGTGCGGGCGAACCATGATCGGCTGCAGGACACCCTGCACGCGGATCGAGTCCGCGAGGCTTTCCAGTTCCTCCTGCCGGAACGTCGTGCGCGGCTGGAACGGGTTCGCGTCGATCTGGTCGATCGGCAGCGACATGACGACGTTGCTCTGCTCCTGGCTCGGCTGCGGGACGTTGTCCCCAAGCAAGGCGGCCAGGCCGCGGCCGAGCCGCGGCGGTGCGTTTCGGTTAGCCATCGGCTTTTACGAGCTCCCGCACCTCGATTTGCTCTTTCCGGCAGAGTTCGGCTGCCAAGGCCTTGTACGACTGAGCGCCTGGCGATTTCGCGTCGTACAGGATCACCGGGATACCGTGGCTCGGCGCCTCGGAGATGCGGATGTTGCGCGGGATGGTCTGGTCGAACACCCAATCGCCGAAATGGCCGCGCGCATCGGCCTCGACCAGGCCGGAAAGGCTGTTCCGGCGGTCGAACATGGTGAGCAGGATGCCAGCAAGGCGGAGCTTGGGGTTGAACCTGCGGCGGACGGCTTCCACCGTGTGCATCAGGCTGCTGATGCCCTCCAGCGCGTAGAACTCACATTGCAGGGGTACGACGACGCCGCTGGATGCGACCAGTGCGTTCAGCGTCAGCAATCCCAGCCCCGGCGGGCAGTCCAGCACGATGACCTGAAAGGACGCGAGGTCGGACAGCGCCGCGAGGGCATTGCGCAGGCGGAACTCTCGGCGCTCCAGCGGGACAAGCTCAATCTCGGCGCCGGCGAGATCGATGTCGGAGGCGATCAACTTCAGGTTCGGAACCGGTGTGTCGCGAATGGCCTCGGGCGGCAGTTCGCTTTCGATCATCAGTTTATAAGTACCATTGTAACGCTGGGAACGGGAGATGCCGAGGCCCGTGGACGCGTTTCCCTGGGGGTCCATATCGATCAGGAGCACGCGAATACCCGCCACGGCCAGTGCCGCTGCAAGATTAACCGCTGTGGTCGTCTTCCCAACGCCGCCTTTCTGGTTTGCCACGGCGAAAATGAGCGGTTTGTTGATGGATGCCCCCTGATGCTGCCAAGACCGACTCCGGCCGTGCATGGTCGCTGCGATCCTATTAGCGCCTTCGCACGATCACCGGAACGCCATTATATGATAGGAACACAGGGCGGTGATACCGTCTAATCGGCTCCGGCCACCAGAATACCTGACTTGATCAGCCTGTCGATCTCGGCCTGGGTGAACCCGGCCTGAGCCAGGATATCGCGAGAATGCTCACCGACCCGCGGCGCCTGTCGCCTGACCGCTGGACGGGCGCGGTCGGGGCCGAACTCGACGGGGAGTGCGGGCAGGCCGGCCCGCTTGCCTTCGGTACCGCCGAGGCGGGAGACGATGACATCGACCAGACCGCCGGTCGCGAGCAGATGCGGGTCCTGGAACAGGTCGCCAGGCTGACCGACGCGGGCCCAGGAGATGTTTGCCCGCTCGCAGCGGGCCTCGACCTCGTGCTGAGGCAGTTGTTCGAGGATGCGCTGCAGTGCGGGGATGAGCCAATTTCGTTCCTGCAGGCGCATCAGGTTGGTGGCTAAGCGGGGGTCTGCGGCTAGATCCTCCAGGCCAAATTCCTTGACGAAGCGGGTCCATTGCTGGTCGGAGGTGACGCCGATGAAGAGCTGGCCGTCACCGGCGGTGCGGAACACCTCATAGATCGCCCAGGCGCCGCGGCGGGCGGGCATGGGGCGGGCTTCCAAACCGGTGGCGACCATGCCGGCCATATGGGTGGTCATCAGGAACGCGGCGCTTTCGAACAAGGCACTGCCGACCCGTTGGCCTTTTCCCGTCAGGTCGCGTTCGCGCAGAGCGGCTTGGACGGCGATGACGCCGAACATGGCGCCCATGATGTCGATAACGGAGGCGCCGGCGCGTAGTGGCTGGCCCGGCGGGCCGGTCATGTAGGCGAGGCCCGTCTGGAACTGCACGACCTCATCCAGGGCTGGGCGATGTTCGTAGGGGCCGGCGAGATAGCCTTTCAAGGCCAGGTAAATCAAGCGCGGGTTGAGTGGGGCGAGCTGGTCGTAGCCGCAGCGGAGCCGCTCCATCGTGCCGGGGCCGTAGTTTTCCAGGACGATGTCGGTGGTGGGGATCAGGCGATGGATGATCGCCTGACCTTCGGGCCGCTTCAGGTCAACCGCGATACTGCGTTTGTTGCGGCCGAAGGCAGGGAAGAAGCCCGCGGCGAAGCCACCGAGGCCGCGGGTGTGATCACCTTTTGGCGCGGGCTCGACCTTGGTGACATCGGCGCCGAGTTCGGCGAGGATCAAGCCCGCGCTTGGACCCATCACCGTGTGGCTGAATTCGAGGATGCGGATGCCGGTCAGGGGGACAGCAGACATCAGACGCGTGCCTGTCGGTGGTGTGATTGCCTGTTCATTCCAAGCCCCTGCCCTTCCGAAGTCTTTGTAAGCCTGATCCTAGCCATCCGGGAAGAAGCAGTTGCACGGGCGGGGCAGGCCGAGGTTCTCGCGCAGGGTCGCGCCCTCATACTCCTTACGGAACAGGCCGCGGCGCTGGAGTTCGGGGATGACCTTTTCGACGAAATCGTCCAGCCCGCCGGGGACGTAGGGGAACATGACATTGAAGCCGTCGCATGCGTGCGTCATCAGCCATTCCTCCATCGTATCGGCGATGGCCGTGGGTGTGCCGACGATGGACAGGCCGCCATAGCCGCCGGCGATCTGGGCAAGCTGCCGCACGGTCAGGTTTTCGCGGCGGGCACGGTCGATGACACGCTGGCGGCCGCTCTTGCTCTGGTTGGTGTCGGGGATGTCGGGCAGCGGGCCATCCAGGTTGAACCGGGACGCGTCGGTGCCGAGGGCGATCGAGAGCGAGGCGAGGCCGCTATCGGGGTGGACGAGGCTGTCCAGCAGGTCCTTCTTGCGCTGGGCTTCCTCCACGGTGTCGCCGACGACGATCAGCGCGCCGGGCATGATCTTCATGTGGTCGGGGTTACGGCCGAGGGTGCGCATGCGGGACTTGACGTCGGTGTAGAAGGCACGGGCCTCGGAGAGCGGGCCGCCAGCGGCGAAGATGACCTCGGCGGTTTCGGCGGCGATCTGCCTGCCGGCATCGGAGGCGCCGG
>DASQVN010000506.1:0-8353 GCA_035640755.1 Rhodopila sp. | reverse complement strand
GCGCCCACCTCATCAACGTCGTCGCCCGCCGCGCAGTCGCCAAGGCCGTCTGAGCCGACCTCATCAACCCCGCGCGGCGTGCCGCATTGCCGGGCCTCATCGTCATGGCCGGGCCTGACCCGGCCATCCACCCCCCGCCGGTGCCGCAACGAGCGGCGGCACCGACATCGGGCAAATAGCCGCACCCGCCGCAACCAACCGACGCCAGCCGTGCCCGCTACCCGCGCCGCCGCCGCAGCCGGTCCAGGCGCTGACGGCACGCCGGACAGGTCACGCCCTGCGCCGGCGGTTCGGCCCAGCCCGACCGAGACCCTGGCTCCGCGCAGCACAGCGCAACCCGGCAGTTCGGCGTGACGGCATGATATACCGGTGGCCGGCCTCGCAGCGGGCCATCCTTGCGCAGGGCAACAAACACCCTTCCCGCCTCGGTGATAATGACACCCTCCTGTCGTCTCTACGCATCGTCCCGACGCAATCCACAAGCGGTGCGCCGCTTCGCTTAATGGCAGAGGTGCCCACTGACAAGCCCGCCGCTCCGCTCTTGACGTTCCGGGGCAGCACCCGGCCAACTCCGATACATGTCAGCCGAAGCAGACCTGACCCCGTTGGCCGCGCAGCCAGGGCCAAGCACCCTCGAATACCACGACGAGGCCTTCCCCGGCCGCCCCCTGCTGCTCCACGCCGCTCGGCCGGCCGGCTGGCACCCGGGCATGCCGGTGCTGCTGGTCCACCACGGAGTCGCCCGCAACGGCGGCGACTACCGCGACTACTGGATGCCCCACGGCGAGGGCATACTGGTCATCGCCATCGAGTTCCCGCAAACAAGCTTCCCGGAATACCTCTGCTACAATTTCGGTAATCTCCACGCCGCCGACGGCACGCCGCACCCGCGTGAGCGCTGGACCTACGGCATCGGCCCCCGGCTGTTCCGCCGACTCCTGGCACAGGGCCTGACCACTGTGCCACGCTACGGCCTGTTCGGCCACTCGGCCGGCGGCCAGTACGTCCACCGTATGCTGTCCTTCGGCTACCGCGACCACGTGGCGGTCGCGATCAGCGCCAACGCCGGCACCTACGCGATGCCCGACCTCTCGATCGACTGGCCCTGGGGCCTGGGCAGCGTGCCCACCGATGACCTGGCGCCGATATTGTCGTTCCCCCTGACCATCATGGCCGGCACCGAGGACACCAAGATCACCGGCCGCTTCTTCCCGAAAGGCCCAAAATCGATGCGCCAGGGCCCCAACCGGTTCGCACGGGCCCACGCCTACTTCCAACGCGGCCAGCAGGCCGCCGCCACCCTCGGCATCCGCTGCGCCTGGCGCCTGATCGAGGTGCCGGGCGTCGGCCACGACGGCCGCCGCATGTCCGACGCCGCCGCCACGGTAGTCCGCCATGCCCTGCTCGGTCACTGATCCACCGCTTGCCACCCCCCTTGGTGAAACAATGGGACCGCTCTACCATCCGGCTACCGGGAGGATGGGGACGCTCACCATGGAACGACGCCAGATATTGAAGTCGGCGGCCGCCGTTGCTGCCGCGCTCGCCGCCCCGCACATCGGCAAGGCGCAAGCCGGCCAGACCGTCACCTTCACCCCGCACGCCGACCTCGCCTCCCTTGATCCGGTCTGGACCACCGCCGACATCACCCGCAACTATTCCCTGGCGGTCTTCGATACGCTCTACGGCTACGACGCCCAGTTCCAGGTGCAGCCGCAGATGGTGGAAGGCCACCGCACCGAGGATGACGGCAAGACCTGGGAGTTCACCCTCCGCGACGGCCTGGCGTTCCACGACGGCGAAAAGGTGCTGGCGCGCGACTGCGCCGCCACCATCAAGCGGTTCGGCGCGCGCAACCCGTTCGGCCAGGCGCTGATCAAGCGGGTCGCGGAGATTTCCGCGCCCTCGGACAAGGTTCTCCGCATCCGGCTGAACCAGCCGTTCCCGCTGATCCAGTCCGCGCTCGCCGAATACCAGTGCGCCATCATGCCCACCCGTCTGGCCGAGACCGACCCGGTGAAGCAGATCACCGAGCCGATCGGCAGCGGCCCATTCAGGTTCGTTGCCAACGAACGCATCCCCGGCTCCCGCGTCGTCTTTGCGAAGAACCCGGCCTACGTGCCGCGCAGCAGCGGCACGCCAAGCTTCACCGCCGGCCCGAAGATCGTGCACATCGACCGCGTCGTCTGGAACTTCATCCCCGATCCGGCAACCGCTTCGGCCGCGCTCCAGCAGGGCGAGATCGACTGGTGGGAAAATCCCGCGCTCGACCTCGTGCCCCAGGTCCGCGGCTACAAGGATGTTGTCGTCACCGTGAAGGACCGCACCGGGGAGATCGGCTGCCTGCGCTTCAACACCCTCTACCCGCCGTTCGACAACCCGGCCATCCGCCGCGTCGTCGTCGCCGCCATGGACCAGAAGGAGGTCATGGAGGCGGTGTGCGGCGCCGAACCCTCGCTCTACCGCACCGATGTCGGGCTGTTCGCCCCCGGCACCCCGATGGCCAGCACCGTGGGCGTCGAGATCACGCGCGGCCCCAAGGACCTCGCGAAACTCAAGAAGGACCTCGCCGCCGCCGGCTACGACGGCCGCAAGATCGTCGTCCTCGGCGCCACCACCATTCCCACCATCTGGGCCGAGGCGCAGGTCGCCTCCGACACCCTCGGCAAGATCGGCTTCAACGTCGATCTCCAGGGGCTGGAATGGGGCACCGTGGTGCAACGCCGAGCGAGCACGGAGCCGGTGGACAAGGGCGGCTGGAACATCTTCTTCACCTGGCTCGGCGGGTTCTCCAACATCTCCCCCGCGCCAAACTTCGCCATACGTGGCAACGGCAAGTCAGCCTGGTTCGGCTGGCCTACCAACGAGAAGATGGAGCAGCTGCTCGCCGCGTGGTACGACGCGCCGGATGTCGCCGCGCAGAAGAAGATCTGCGAGGAGATGCAGGTCGCGTTCTGGCAGAACCCGTCCTACGCGCCGCTGGGCATGTACGACCAGCCCACCGCATTCCGCGGTTACATGAAAAACGTTCCAGATGGCTGGCCACAGTTCTACGGTCTGACAAAAGCCATCTGACCGGACATGCTGACCACCACCCTCGCGCCTCCCATCGAGCCCCCCCTCGAAGCCCACCGCTACCTCGACCACCATGTACTGGCGCCGTTCGCGCAGGAACTCGCGCGCCGCCTGTCGCGCCTCAACACCGGACCACTGCTGGAAATCGCCGCCGGCACCGGCACGCTGACCCGCGCCATGGTCGCCGCGGTGTCGGCCGCCATGGTGATCGTGGCGACCGACCCCGACCCGTCGGTCGTCGCCGGCCATACCGCCATGGGCGCGCAGTCCCGTATCACCTGGCACGCCGCATGCCCTTGGGCATTGCCCTTCCCGGACGACGCGTTCGGCATCATCGCCTGCCAGTTCGCGGTCGCGGCCATGCCGCGCCGGACCGAGGTGCTGCGCGAAGCGCGCCGCGTGATGATGCCGGGCGGCCGCTTCGTGTTCAGCCTCCCCGGCCCGCTCCGCGGCAATCCGGCCGCACAGTGCATCCAGGATGCGCTCGACACGCTGTTCCCCAACGATCCGCCCGGCTTCCTGCGCCACGGCCTGCACGGCTACGCCGACGATGACCTGATCGACCACGACCTGACCGAGGCAGGGTTCACCGACGCGATGTACGCCAACGTCGGCCTGCCCTTCACCGGCACCGCTGAGGACGCCGCCCGCGCCTACTGCCTGGGCACCCCCCTGCGCGACGAGATCCTGCAGCGCAACCCCGATGCCCTGCCCGACGTCACCGCCGCCGTCGCCCGCACCCTGCAGAGCCGCCTCGGCGGCGGGACGCTCCGCGCCGGCATGCGGGCGCTGATCGTCTCGGCCTCGGCATGACCGATGTCGCGGTCATCGGCGGCGGCATCGTCGGCGTCGCCTCCTGCATCGAGCTGCTGCGCGACGGCCACGCCGTCACCCTGATCGAGCCCGGCGAGCCGGGCGGGGAGCAGGCGGCAAGCTACGGGAACGGCACGCTGCTGAACCCGAGCTCGGTCATCCCGATGTCTGCCCCCCGCCTCTGGCGCAAGGTCCCCGGCTATCTCCGCGATCCGCTCGGCCCCCTCACGATCCGCTGGCGCTACCTGCCGCGGCTGCTGCCCTGGCTGGTGCGGTTCCTGCACGCCGGCGCGACCGAAGCCAAGGTCGCCGCCACGGCGCGCGCCCTCCGGCCGCTGCTCGCCGACGCCCCCGCCCTGCACCGGAAGCTGGCCGAGGAAGCCGGCGTGCCCGACCTAATCGCGCGCCAGGGCGTGCTGTACGCGTTCCCCGACCGCGCCGCCTTCACCCAGGAGGCATTCTCCTGGTCCGTCCGCCGCCAGAACGGCACGCGCTGGCTCGAACTCAACGAGGACGAGCTCCGCCAGCGTGAGCCGACCCTTCACCGCCGCTACCGCTTCGGCCTCCTGGTCGAGGAAAACGGCCAATGCCGTGACCCCGGCGCCTATGTCGCCGCCCTGGCCCGTCATGCCCGGTCCCTCGGCCTGCAGATCCGCCGCACCCGCGCCACCGGGTTCCGGATCGAGGCCGGGCGCCTCCAGGCCGTCCTGACCGACCGGGGCGAGATCCCCTGCGGCAAGGCGGTGATCGCCGCGGGCGCATACTCGCGGACCCTGGCCGCCAAGGCCGGCGACGGGGTTTCATTGGAAACCGAACGCGGCTACCACGTCGTCATCACCGATCCGGGCATCGCCCCCCGCTACCCGGTCATGCCAAGTGACGGGAAGATGGCGTGTGTCATGACACCGGCCGGGTTGCGGCTCGCCGGACAGGTGGAGCTCGCCGGCCTCGACGCCGCCCCCAACTGGCAACGCGCCGAGGTCCTGCTGCGGTTCGCCCGCACGGTCTATCCCGACCTGCCGGAAGACCTGCCGCCCGAGCGTGTGCTCACGTGGATGGGCCACCGCCCGTCGACGCCGGACGGCCTGCCGTGCCTCGGCCCCGCCTCCGGCTGCGCCGACATCATCCATGCCTTCGGCCACGGCCATGTCGGCCTGACCGCCGGCGCCATGACCGCGAAGATCGTCGCCGCCCTCGCCGCCGGACGCCACCCCCCAATCAACCTGTCCCCCTACGCCGCATCACGCTTCGGATAACACCCGACACCCAAGACACCGCCCGTTCCGCCCGCTCGCCGCCCACCGCTCTGCCCGCAGATCGCCACACGTCCTACCGCCCACTCCGCACAGCCCGCAGATTACCGTCATGGCCCGCAAGTTACCGTCATGGCCGGGCCTGACCCGGCCATCTACGCGACGGCGGTGCCACAACCGGCCGCGTGCAGTACGGTCGGCCCGTACCCTGACCCACCCAACGCCCCCACCCCCGCCGATCACGCATCCAGCAGCACGCCGATCCGCGCCGCCAGCGCCTCCATCGAGACCGGCTTGTGTAGCATGGCAAACGGACCGGAGCCCGCGGCCTCCTCCAGCGCCGCCGCGCCGGCATCGCCCATGTGGCCGGTCAGCAGCGCGGCCGGCAGCCGCGGATGCCGCCGCCGAGCCTCCCGGATCAGCCCCAACCCGTCCAGCGCCCCCGGCATCGCCAGGTCCGTAACCAGCACATCGACCGCAAGCCCGTTCTCCAGTTCCGAGAGCGCCGCCGCGGCATCCGGCGCCTCGGTCACCGCGTGCCCATGGTCGGCCAGCACGGTCGCGATCACCGTGCGCACGATGGGTTCGTCGTCCACCACCAGGATGCTGCGCCCCTGTTTCGCCGCCGGCACCGCAGCCTCGGCCTGTGCCGCCGCCGCATCGGCAGCCTCCGCGGCCGGCAGCCAGAGATACACGGCGGTGCCCTGCCCCGGTGCGCTCTCGATCAGCAGCGTGCCGCCGGACTGCTCCGCGAAGCCCCGCGCCATCGCCAGCCCGAGGCCGGTGCCCGCGCCGCGCGGCTTCGTGGTGAAGAACGGCTCGCTCACCCGTGCCAGCACCTCCGGCGGCATGCCCGCCCCGTCGTCCACCACCGCCACCCGCACATAGCGCCCGGCGGCAAGCTGAGGCGCCGCCGCCGGTGCCTCAGCCCGCAGCCGGATCGTGCCGCTGCCGCTCGGCATCGCATCGCGCGCGTTGTTCGCCAGGTTCACCAGCACCGTCTCAAGCTGCGCCTTGTCCACGAACAAGGCGGGCAGGTCCGCCGCTGCCTCCACCATCACGGCGATCGAGGGGCCGAGTGTGTGGCGCAGCAACTGCGCCAGGTCTTCAAGCAGCGGGGCCGCCGCGATCGGTTCGGCCGACAACTCGCCGCGCCGCGCGAACGTGAGCAGCCGGCTAGTGACCGCGATCCCGCGTTCGGCCGCCTCATTGGCGATGTTCAGATAGCCCGGCACCTTGTTGGGATGGCTGTGCAGCCGGTTCAACGCCAGTGCCACGCCGCCCTGCACCGCCTGCAGCACGTTGTTGAAATCGTGCGCCACGCCGCCGGCAAGGCGTCCCAGCGCCTCCATCTTCGCGGCCTGGGCTAGCCGCTCCTGCGTCAGTTCAAGCTCTTTGGTGCGCGCTTCCACCTGGCGCTCCAGCTCCGCCGCATTGCGCGCCGCCAGGTCGCGGGCCGCCACGATCTCGGTAATCTCGTTCGCAGCGCCGATCCAGCGCAGGACGCGCCCCTCGGCGTCGCGCTGCGGCACACCGCGGCACAGATACCAGGCGTAATGGCCGTCCGCCGCGCGGAAGCGGTATTCGGCCTCATAGGGGTTGCCGGTGCGGACCGCCTCGGTCCAGGTGGCCACCGCCCGGTCCCGGTCGTCGGGGTGAATGATGCCCAGCCAGCCGTCGCCCAGCAGCGCCTCCGCCGGCCGGCCGGCGAATTGCTGCATCTGCGGGTTTGTATAGACATTGTGGCCGTCGCCGTCGGTGACGAACACGAACCCCGGATGGCTTTCCGCCAGGTTGCGCCAGCGCGCCTCGCTCTCCGCCAGCGCCGTCTCGGCCTGGCGCTGCGCGGTGACGTCGGTCAGCAGCTCGAACACGACATCCTGCCCACTCGCGTCGCGCCGCAACAGCTTCTGGACAGTAACGATGACCTGCCGCCCGTCCCGCGCCTGCTGCTTCAGGTCGCCCGACCACCGCCCGGTGCGCAGCAGCTCTGCTTCCAGTTCCGCCCGCGGAATCGGGAACACCGTCTGCAGCAGGTTGTGCACGCTCTGCCCGATCGCCTCGGCCGCGGTCCAGCCGTACAGGCGCTCGATCCCGCTCGACCAGTACTGAATCATGTCGTCCAGGCTGCGCATCATGAACGCGCCCATGTCGACGGTGGCCAGCAGGTCGCGCAGCCGGTGCTCGGTGCGCCGCGTCTGCGTCATATCGACGACAAAGATCGCGGCTTCCCGCCTATCGCGGTCCAGGACGGTGAAATTCACCAGCGCCGGAACCCGCCGCCCATCGGCATGGAGGAACACCGCCTCATACGGTGTGCACCGCCCGCGCTCCGACCCGAGTGCCTGTGTCAGCGCCCGCTCGGTCGCCGCACGGCTCTCCGGCGCCATCACATCGGTCCACCGCAGGCTGCCCCGCCGCGGCTCCTCCGGGATCCCGAGGATCGCGCGCAGCACACCGTTCGCCTCGACGATCTCGTCCTGCCCGCGCAAGCGGCCGAGGCCGATCGGGCTGGCGTCGAACAGGGCGCGGAGCTCCGCCTCGCGCCCCGCCAGCGCGCGCGCCGCCTCCCGTTCGGCATCAGCCTGGCGGCGCAGTGAGGTTTCGGCCGCCAGCAGCCCATGCCGCAGCAGCTCGACCTCCCGCACCCGTCCCATCGGCAGCAGCAAGCCGGCTCCGCCCTCGGGAACCAACATGCCGGCTCCGCCGGCGGGGACCGCCATGCCGGCTCCGCCGGCGGGCCCATCCGCGGACGCAACACCGCGCGCATAGTCGGCGAGCTGCCGCAGCGGCCGCAGGATGGGGCGGGCGGCCAGCAGCGCCAACCCCGACGCCAGGGCGACGGTCAGCACGCCGACCAGGCCGAACAGCAGCAGCGGCCGTTCCCACGCCTTGTCGAGCACTGCGACCGGCTGGCCGACATAGACCAGCCAGCCCGGCGCGGTCTGCAGCCGCTGCAGCGCGATGCGGCTCAGCAACCCGGTGCGCCCCACCGCCGTGATCATGCCGCTGTCCCGCCCTTGCAGCCGATCCCGGCCCGAAACCGAGGCGTGCTGCCCGGTCGCCTGCGCGTCCAGCGCATCCGACCGCGCCACCACCACGTCGTTGCCGTCCGCGATGCCCGAATAAGCGGCCTCCGGCAGCGCTGCCGACCGCAGCAGGCGGCGCAGCGCCTCGGCGCGGATGACGACAAGGGCGACCAGGGCCACGCG
>DASQVN010000505.1:0-5416 GCA_035640755.1 Rhodopila sp. | reverse complement strand
GCGCTGGGCTGCCGCGCCGGGGCGCATGGATGCTCCTGCGGAGCTCGGGAACCTACGTGCCCCGGTGGGCAGCACTCGCCGCAAGCGCGTCCTAAGCCGGGAGGAGCTGACCAAGGTGCTGCCGGCGTTGAAGGCATCACCCCCCTACGCCGCGGCGATGCGCGTGATGCTGCTGACGCTGGTGAGGCGGGAAGAGGCGGGCGCGGCGCGATGGCGGGATGTGGACCTGACCCCCAAGGTTTGGCGCATCCCGGAAACCAAGAACGGGGAGCCGCATGAGGTTCCCCTATCGCGCCGGGCAGTGGACCTGCTGCAATCGCTGCTGCCCATCGGAGATGCTGGCGAGCCGATCAAGCCGGACCCGGCCGCGCTGATCTTCGCCACATCGACCGGCGCGGCACTCGGCAACTGGGACCGCGAGACGAAGGCCATTCACAAGGCCAGCGGCACCGAAGGATGGACCCGGCACGATCTACGGCGGACCGGCGCAACGATGCTGGGAGATATGGACGAGCTGCCGGACATCATCGAGGCGGCGTTGAACCATGTGGCGATCCGGTCCCCGCTGGCTGCCACATACAACCGGAGCCGTTACCGTCCCCAGGTGGCCGCCGCGCTGCAACGGTTGGCGGATGCCCTGGACGGCATCGAGGCGGGCGGAGCGCAGGTGATCCCGCTTCGCGCAAACGGAGCATGAGGCAGCATGACCAGCCCTTCCCTGTCCCCAAACCCCGAAAATTCCGCTCTGCTCGATATTGTTCCCAAACCGGACTGGTCCCACATTGTGAACCGGCGGGGTTAGTTTGGCCGCCGAACGTCCGTCCTCCGCACGGGTTGCCCCGGCGTTCTACATGCGGATGCGCTGCGGAGGCGTGAATGGGCTACGATACATATAAGAGCCGCCTTGCGGGAACGCCTCAGCCGAAACGGCAGGTGAAAGCGCCAAAGCCGATCAGACCGATCAGTGGCTCGGCCTATGCCCCTCGACCGCAGCCCTTGCCGTATGCCACTCCTGCTCCTTCGCAGCCGCACGCGGCTGACCCACGTTCGGACGTCCCACCGGAATGGGTGTCGCTTGCAGACCTGCCGGAATGGATCGCCGCTGTTCATGATATAGGCGCTGAAGCCATTAGGCGGGACCTGATACTTGCTTTGGCCCATGGGCCGCTGCGGTTGCACCACCGCACTGCGGGCATCAATCCTGGCGTCTCTCGCTCGGTGCTTGGTCTGCGTGTTTCCCGAGAGGGGGATTGCAACCGTGTCGTTGTTCGCTCCTGGGAAACCGTTGATGCCCACTGGAATGGGGATGCTGCGGGCCCTGTCGCAGGTCCTGCGAAAGAGGGGCGCGCGACAAGACTTGTCGGGCTTTGCGCCATGGTCTTTCTGTCCTTGACGGGTTGCCAACAATCTCAGCCAGCTCCCGTGATGGAAGAAGATCTGCTGGCATGCCAGCAGCACCCCGAGAAGCATAGTCCCCAATTTTGCGACCGAATCACGCAAGCCTACCGCATCTACATGGGAACGGCGGGATCCGACTCCGACCAAAATGCGCCGGCGCAAACCACTAGAAACAAATCTAGAGCCGCAAAGCTGGCGCCATCACAGCGGCGGGTTCAGCCGAGAGACGGCGAGCCACCACAACCTTCGGAGCAACTGGGCGCCAATCCTTTTCAAGCCCGAGTGGCCACTGTGTATATCGCCGAAAGCTTTATCAACGAGCAATTCCGACAGCGGTTAAGCAGCTTCGAGCTGGTGAAAGATTTGCACATGCAGCTGGATCCAGACAGTAAACGAATTTTCTTAGAAGGTTTGCTGCGAGTGCCAGAGGTGGAGATGCGCTCCATCAACCTCGATCCACAGCAGGGCGAGTTTCGCTTCCGAGCCTCCCTGCGAGCGCGAGCCACGCCCGAAGGTTATCTGATCTTGGAGTTTCCGCTCAACGAAACCTACTTCTACCCGAAGAACTCCCAGGGGCTTGAGTCGGATCGGGTGATCGTGCCGGTGCAGTTGATGCCGCTCGCCGTCGCCAGCATTCGCAACTACCTCGCGGCGTTATCGGGGGACTTCTCGGGCTTTGACCGGCGCACCCATACAATCCGCGTCGTGATTCAAAGCTTCGAGAAGGCGCGTGCCGCTACGAACGATCCCGCGGAGCGAGACTATTGGGCCAACCAAATTGCCTCATACAATTTGCAGCTGCAAGCGGTCCCGATCGAGCGCAGGCAGTTGGAACAGATGTCCAAGAATCTCGGCTCTATGATGGATTTTCTGAGTGCAAAGGATGTGAATCTCAATGAGGTGCTGCGCGCAAACAAGAACGCATTCATGTTGCATATCAGGATTTCCGATCTCGTCCCCTATCTCCGTGACGTCGACCTGGGCGGCGTCCGCCTCGTGCGCGACAAAGTGGACGGGCCAGGCGAAAATTTCTTGGCTTTCGACGTAAACGCGGCGCTTGGGCAGATCGCGCCCGCAACCGACTCATGGCGGCTGCGGCGCTCGCGCGAGCCCATGCCGAAACCGCCGTCCTTGGTGGTGCGATTGCATCAAGACCTTTTCGTCAGCACGGCGATACTCGAGGCAGAAAAGAAAACAATAAGCGACAGAGTGGATAATCTCGACATTCAGATGCGCGACGATGGCCTGCACGTTTCCGGCCGCTACCGGGGGCTGGGACTCCCCGTGCCTTTCGACGCGTTTGTTGATCTGGTGACGGTGCAAACCGATGTGTTCGAAGTGCGAGCAAAGGGACTTGAGGTTGCGGGTGTGGACGTGCCCTTCCTGACAGGCTCGGTGCTGAACTTGCTGCGCAACCTCCTCGATCATGCTCTTGAAGGGCGTTGCACGTTCGAAGACGTCCAGCAGACGGCCGACCGCGGACGGGCGCTGCGAGTGCATGTGGGAATAAACAAAGAAGGGGCTCCATCTCCGTTGGTGCCCGCATTTCCCACCTTGCACCTGAAAAGCGTGGAAGTGAAGGAGCGGGAATTTGTCTTGAAATTGGGGCTTTAAGTTGATCTTGGAAATCTGGGACGTGAGACCTCGGTCCGCATACTACAAGATGCCTCAAATTGAGACGCTATTTCCCCACCTAATTCTCGGCTCCAAAAATGACTTTGCCCGCGTTTGTAGCTGACTCATCCACCCACCGTTGCAGGTGGCGCATACGATCTCAAGCTTCTGGTCCATCATCTCGTCGGGCCGTGCCAGCTCGCCTTGAACATTCAAGGTGGACTGGTAGTGGCCGCTTTCATCGATCCACGACAGGGCCGTGGTGTGCGAAGCTCGATCCGGCGCGGCAGAATCGCGTGGAATAAAGTTGCGCAGCCATTCCGCCCAGATATGTTCCTTCATCAGTGTCGCGGGATAGTCGCAAAAAACGCATTTGCGCACCGATGGTATACCTCCGGAGCATCTTGGCTTCACTTGCTCTTGCTAACAACCCTTCTCGCGTGTTCTTCGCATCGCCACTCTCGCCGGTGCGGTCAGTCAGCCTGCCTGGAAGAGCAAGCCAAGCTGGTATCTGATCGCGACCGAGGACAAGATGATTCTGCCACCCGCACAGCGCCAGATGGCAACGCGCGCAGGCGCGACAATCGCGGAAGCCGCCGGCAGCCACGCAATCTATTTCTCCAAGCCTGAAGCCGTGGTCGCGCTCATTGCGAAGGCAGCGAAGAGCGTGAGCTCCAAGACGACAAACGATTGAGGCGCCGAAGAGGCGCCGCTGGCCTTTCCCGGAAGGCCGGCGGCGGGAAACTAGACTGACGGCCTGGCAGTCTTCATCCGGACGGCCCGACGGCTCTGACGATCATGGCTTCCGTCGCGCCGTTCGGTGCCATTCGCGCTGCCGGAGAAACCTTGGCGGACACGCTGCAAAAGCGTCGTCAGTGTCGTCAGTTCGTCCGAGGACAGTCCGGCGAAGGCTGCGCGAAGCCGGACCCTGTTGTCCTCAATCGCTTTTTCCACGATCGCCGCGCCCTTGCGAGTCAGGCTCGCAAGCAGATTCCGGCGATCGTCGCTGGCCACGGCGGACAGGCCGTCACGCTCCAGGGCCGCCATCAGCCCGGACACCGTTGCCCGTGTGACGCCCAGGGCCGCGACGATTTCCTTGTGTGGCATACCACGTCCGCTGGCAGCCCATAACAGCATCAGAATCTGAAAGCGTGCAGGCGTTGCCGCCGAGTCAGCTATCCACTCGGTGACGGCGTTGTCCACGTGTTGTGCCGTTGACCGAACGACGAAGAGTGCTCCAAAGGCTTGCTGCTCCCGCCCTGAGAACCGGTTGCGGAGGGCCGCAATGACCGCGGGCGGCGGCTCCGAAGGAAGCCGGGGTGGCTTGCGGGCACTCACGCGAGTTCTCCGGTCGGTTTGACTGGATAGCCGCTTCATATGGCACCTAACCATCCGGCGTCAACCCCCATCTGCTCCCGCGAGTCTGTGCCGGCTTCACCACGCCGGCGGTCCTCTTGATACTGTTAGGAGACTTACATATAGGTACTCCACCTAACTAATCGGAGTGTCCATTATGCTTGCTAAGACCGACGCGCTGGCACCCTATCAGGGATTTGACAGGCAATACATCGACGGCGGGTGGTGTTCCGGAAGGCACGGCGGTGTGCAGATCGTCACCAACTCGTATTCCGGTGTCACGCTTGCCGAAACGATCATGGCAAACCAGAGCGATCTCGACGACGCGTATCAAGCTGCGGCAAAGGCGCAGGTCTCCTGGGCAGCTCGCCTGCCGGCCGAACGCGCCGCCGTCATGTTGCGTGCGGCAGCGATCATGGAGGCGCGACACAGCGAGATCGTGGACTGGCTGGTCCGCGAATCCGGAAGCACTCGCGTCAAAGCCGAGCTCGAATGGCAGTTTGTGCGTGCCGTGACGCTCGATGCCGCGTCCTTCCCGCATCGCATGGAACGGAAGCTTCTTCCGCTCGACGAGGCCGGGAAGAAAAGCCGAGCTTATCGCCAGCCACTCGGGGTGATCGGTGTGATCAGCCCATGGAACTTCCCCATGTACTTGTCCCACCGTTCCATCGGTCCCGCCTTGGCGTTGGGAAATGCGGTTGTTGTCAAGCCAGCGGAAGATACGCCGATCACAGGCGGGCTGCTTATCGCGAAGATCTACGAAGAGGCCGGACTACCGCCTGGTCTGCTCAACGTCGTCATCGGTCCCATCTCAGAGATCGGCGATGCATTCACGTTGCATCCGGTTCCCCGGCTGATCTCGTTCACTGGTTCGACGCGGGTGGGCCGACATATCGGGGCGCTCGCATGACCTGCCCCCGTAGAAGTGGTCCGCCGGTAGAGTGACCGGCGGTCATACGGAGGGGCAGGATGAGCCGGAAGAAGGCGCATACACCGGAAGAGGTTGTCGGCAAGCTGCGGCAGGTGGAGGTGCTGACGGGCCAGGGCA